>JBDUUL010000011.1 GCA_039938515.1 Nitrososphaera sp.
TCATGGCCTTTGCGGGCGCCATCGGGCTTGCAATCGGTGGGATGGTGACTGTAGCTGACCTGATAAACCGCCACAGGGCCAGGGCCAGCACCGCCGGCGCAGGAGGAATAAGCTATACAGAAAGCTAGAATTAAGGAATGAGCCAGCAGAAAGCCATAGACGTGAAAGAATTACGTCAAAGCTACCAAATCTTGATTCAATGCGAAACAATTGCGCACGGAGCAGCTTTTGGCTAGGAGTATTAGATCTCACAGGTCATAGAGAGCCGCAAACATGCATGTTAAGACGAACCAGAATTATTCTATCGATAACCAATAGGCTCGGGCATTAGGCCAGTGATAAAAGCACTATTAGCCGCTAGAAGAGTACTGACAGGTCAGAGACAGTCCATGCTTCCTTTATCTTGTCGCCGTCGAACTGAAATATGTCGACGCCTTCAGCCGCAAACTTTCTGTGCGTTGCTGGAAGACCTGCAAAGTCCTTTTCATGTGTGGCTTTGAGCTGCCATCTTAGCGCGACTTTGTTTTCCTCCCCGAATTCGTCCAACACTGTAATTTTCATGTCTGGAAACGCGTTCAGGTCCTCCGAAACCCACCTTTTCAGGCCATCCAGGGTACGGACCTCCTCCCCAACCCCATGGTAAACTATATCCGGCGTCACATAGTTCTTTGCAGCCTCTGTCTTTCTTTCATTGAATACTTCTTCGACAAATTTTCGAGCTTGTTGCTTATTTTGTGCCTGCGACATGCAGACCGATCTTGCTTTTTACCATTAAGCATTGCTTATCATTTGTTCGAGCATGCGACGTGACGCGTGGGGAAGAAGAAGGAGGAATGAAATTTTAACATTTCAAGAATGCAAATGCCTGACGCATGCATGCGAAGTCATGGAGTTTCCGTAAAAAAACCTCGTAGAAGGCCTATCTAGCAGAAGTAGAACATTGCCGCGTCTTAGCTTGGCTCTATTATCTCAGGATGGCCCGCCAGACTAGGATGCCTACGATAAGTGCGACTACCATGCCACCAACTCCAGCGGCGATAAGAAGGTAAGAGCCTGCATGTCCCTTTGTCATAATGTCTAGCGCCACATGTTTTGTATTTAAGAAGCACGCAAAAAGAATAGTACAGAATCAGTCCCGGCGACTCGTAACGCGCTTGAATTGGAAGGATGGCTTCGCAACTCTTTTTGATGCGGCGTGCAGTTATCAATCGATGAATGCTAGTTATGATGCGGGTGGTAAAGAATTGCTGCGGTTGCAGATGCTTTGTAGGGCAATACGCAAGATAGATTCTTCGACCGATACTTTTCATTTCATAAACCAATTTATCAAAGTGGGCAGGTGTTTGGTCGAGATCGAAAGACGTTCTGGCAATTATATGGAACGCCTAGATCATAACGCCAGCGACCCGACGTACTTTCTTGCCACTTATTACGAGACCGAAAACATAGACCGGTCGCTGGGGGCGTACAGGTTGATAAAGTTATTGACAAGATTTATCATACTGTCAGACAAGTTCCATGAAACCTCGAACGAGCAATATGTTGTGCTCGCGAGGCGCATTCATGATTCGATCAAACACCTTCTAAAATCCGAAATGGGCATGAATTATTTGGCCGACCGTCTGGAATATTCATTGGACCAGTTTTCAGCCTTTTGGAAATTTGAACAATCGGCAAAAAGGCGCGTCCTTACCAGTCAGCCCTTTTCCTACTCGGAGCTGAGGCACTTTGTTTTGTCAAAATCATCGGACGCTTCACTTGTCTACTCGACGGTTTTAAGCGCCGTGCTGCGAAACTTTAATGAAAGCATAACCCTGATTCTCTGGTACAACCAGGCACTACTCGATATCCTAGATGATTTTGAAGACATTGAAGAGGATATCTCATGCGAAATGCCTAACGTCTTTGTCATGGCAGGTGTGGGCAATATCCCCTACAGTGAACTGAAGAAAGTCAGTATTGACCAGATCAGAAGCGTTGTTGTGGCCAACGCTTGTTCGCCTGACGGTCAAGTTGCGGGACTAGTAAATGAGTTGCAGAGCGCTGCAGAAGCGATTTCTGTCCCTGAAACATTTGTTTTCCTCAAGACTCTGTCGCAACGCTATGCGGACACCGTGAGAGGCAAGGTGAGTATCTCAAGCGCATAATTCGTTAGAGTTTCAGTATTCAGAATGTGGGATGTGCAAAATCATCGCCACAAAAATTCATCGGGCCAAATGACAAGACGCTTTCATAAATCGACATGGCCGCTTTTGGCATCGTCCTTGTGATGAATCTTGCTTCTTAACTCATATTAATTTGGGACAGTCACTCCGGTAGTATGAGAGGAAGATGGGCTTCCGCAGCAATTGGAGCCGGAGTAGCAAGAAGGCGAGCAGGAGAGCAAATTGAACAGAGCGACCAGGCACACGAGCAACAGATGCAACAGGCGCAGCAGCAGATTGAGGCGCAGCAGCGGCAAATAGAGCAGCTACAACAACAACGTGCACAGCCGGCTCAACAAGGCCAGCCTGCAAAAGTGGACATTACCGAGAAACTGAAGGAGTACGGTGAGCTCAAAAAGCAGGGTTTATTGACGGAAGAAGAATTTCAGAGGCTAAAGACAGAATTACTGGCGAGGGCGTAGGCGGCATAAAAAGATCAGGGGGGTAGGCTCTGAGCAGAATGCAAATGTTGCATTCAACCCCACGCCTGAAATATTTTTCCTTTTATTGGAAGACCTAATGAGCTTCCAGTTTGTGCTTTACGGTTTGAGTATAGTCTTCCATTGCCTGCCTTATTTTGCGATCGGCATCGTTGTGGCTTACCATTCGCAATAGTTTACCTGTTCGAGGAAGCTCATAGTGAATGGTGTGCTTTATGTGGGTGGAGCTCTCGTTCCCTTCAAATTCCTGGATGCTCTCCCATGTCTTGAAAGGTCCCTCAGTCTGCCTTGTCGTGAATTTGCTGTTTGGCCACCTTTCAATCACCATCATTCGCATTTCTTGATCTTTGCCAGCATAGTGCCCCAGTATCTTGAACGTGGAGCCCTTCTCACCCTTTACACCGGATAATTGTTGGGAAGAAGTCACGATATCTGGTGGCCATGCTTCCTTGATGTTTTCGGGGTCCGTGCAGTATCCGAAGACCTTTTCCACGGGAGCTTTTATGGTCGTTTCATAAGACAGTGATGTCATGCACAGCACATGTTGATTTTGTATTTACCTGCATCGATACAAAAGGGGGGCAGATTTTGCATTTTCAATGTACTAATGCGACGATTCTGGAAATTGTTCTGCCCGAATGCGCTGCAGACAGGGTCAAAATTTTAGGTGGCTTGCTGCCAAGAATATTTCAGGAAAATGCGCCAGAGAACCTGCCTGCACGCATCAAGTTAATTATAGAGTCGCGAACAACCGCGGCCCGAGTCCCACCGCTTTTTGGATCATCGAACGTGTCTTTGTACCAAGCGGATGTAGGGCATTTGAGGCCGCCCGACGCGTACTTCAAATTGAATGGGAATTGGGCGGCGCCCCTAACTGCCCGCCAGTATCTGCGCCTTTAACTTGGCGAATTCCTCTTCAGATATCAGACCCTGTTGCTTCAGACTGCCCAATTTTTGAAGTTCTTGCATCGGATCTTTTTTTGGAGTCTGTGGTGCTTGCTGTGACTGAGCTGCCTGCTGGGCCTGTGCCGCCTGCTGCTGTGCAGCAGCAGCCTGCTGCTGGGCCTGTTGGATTTGTGCCTGTTGGGCTTGTTGAGCCTGCATTTGTTCCATCTGCTTTTTAGCCGAACGTTTGCCTACCGCGCTGCCTACGACAGCTGCTCCTAGTAATCCCATGATGATAGTATTTCGATATTCGTATTTAATATTACGTAAATTAGAAATTCTCTAACAAAGCTAACCCCGAATCTATCAGAAATCATAGGCACAATTGTTAAATTTATCAGATCCGTCTCGGTGGAATGATGTCCACCACTGAGATGAAAGAAAATGCGGTAGCATTCGTCACGGAAGTTTTGGGCAAGGGCAATTTTGATATGCTTACGAACCTTGTTGCGTCTGACTTTGTCTATCACGCACGAGGGGAGACCATTGAAGGCGTTCAGAATTTCAAAGAGTGGGTTGCATCCGATCAGAAAGTATTTTCAGACATTCACTATACCGTAGTTGGAACCATTACGGAGTACGGCAGGGTTGCTACGGCCTTTTTAGTCGGCGCAACACACGACAGGGACTTTCGGGGCATTCCGGCCAGCCACAAAACATTTGAAACAATCGGCGTCACGATATTCCATTTCGATGGAAACAAGATAAAGACGGCATGGACCATAGTAGATGGCCTTACTCCAGCCTTGGAGTTAGGACTGGTTAAGGTAATTACTGCGGAAGCTCAGGTTTCCTGAACAACACGCGACGCAATCTACGTCGTGCTCAACGTAGCGAAGACGTATTGACGACTAACTTTCGCAGTTTGTCGTCTATACTCATGAGCAACCTATTGTTTTCTTTCAAGAGCGCGGTGTTTTCCCGAATTAACTGTTCTAGCGAAATGGAGAGGTCATTCTTGGTCACGCCGAAGTATTGAAAAGCACAAGTATAAAACCAATCTGACTAAGCACATCATAGTGCCAAGGTTTCAACGGATAACTATAAAGAAATGCGATCTACTATCAAACTAATCAGCCTTTTGACCTGCTTTATACATGGGGCCAGTCATCCGATTGCTGTCAACTTGTTGCCAAACACGTGCTATTCGCCCAACAGCTTGTGCCTTCGGATTGCCAGCTAGGTAAATCATCCCTGTGGACCGCGGCGCAATAATACTTGGCGCAAGTATCACCTTACCAACTGTCGCGGTCTTGTGCACTTTTGCAATGTATTCAATCGATGTCAGGTTGAAGCGCAAACTTCAGAAATAAGAAAAAGAAATTTCATCTGGTCTCAGTCGAGACCAGAGCTTGATAGCGGCTAGGCGGCTTCAGATTCCCAGTCTCGCGACTTGCGAAGCGAGTTCATTCCAACCGGCACATACACCGCCCCCGTAATTCCGGCGATGATGTATGCCGTCCCATTTACTATCAGTATTGTCGCCATCAGTGCCCAGAGCGTCACCAGGCTCACGCCAGGATAGACAATCATTGGAATTGACAGCCCGATAGCAATACAACCTGTCACGATGTACATCGTCCTTGCCCAGCCGGCCATGAATTTCTCGGAAGCGCCTTTGGCGATCGACAGTGCGCCTATCACCATGAAAGCCAATGACAAAAGCCAAGCAGCAGTTGCCAGCGTTGCCAACGGGAATGCAATCACGGCTATCGACAGTCCGATCGCGATTAACCCTGCAATGACCCTGAGCGCTCTCCTGCTGCCCGATAAGGACTTGGCTGCAGCGCCTAGAATAAGTCCTTCAAGTCCTGCGAACAGCAATGCTATAGATAAGAATACTATCAAAAGCGATGCTGCAAATGTAGGGTAGACGAGAACGAACGCCCCAAGGGACAGCGTTATTGCGCCGAGTACAATGTCAATAATTCTCGCGGATTTTGGAGACTTTATCGTTTCCTGTTTCATATTCTTGATCCCGATCCTTGACGTGATCATTTACGCATTTAGCCGCATTATTTCATAACAGGCGTCTGAATAGGCACACCCTATAGGCACTATCCCCCATATTTCTGAACTGTATGTGTAGAAAATTCCCTTCTGCGTGATGCAGATGCCAAATCTCTGAAGTGGACAGAAGGGTCTCCATATAATGACTAGTGGAAGGTATCCACTACCGATAGCAGATAGATTATTCTCGCGAGCTCAGGCAAAAGTTCCCAGAAGCGAGAGCCGACTTACCGACTTTCTTGCGGCTTCCGGCAGCGAGTCTGCTGCAAGTGTGCTCTGCTTGCCTATGACAAGCTGGTTCTCCTCAAGTTCTTTCGACGGCATCCAGTGAAGAAGCTGGTTATTCCGGTCCCATTTGACGGCCTTGCCCGTTCCCCACACAGTAAATTGCGGAGTGTAGTGAATGTTGAATGGTATGTACATGATTGTTGGCGCATCACGAACCGGCCCGCGCAGGACCACTGTCGCATACTTTGACTTGACGTCAAAAAAGAGGAATCTCGGTTCTGCGGAGCTTCTCATGGGGTATGGTCTGGCAATCACGTCTACATTGCGCAGCTGCCTCTTTGGGCCGAGCACCGAATAGTCTTCAAGGTTCCAGTTGTCTTTTCCGTCAGCCGTGGAGTACAGGTCGTAATTCCAGTAAGTGGCGTTTAGCAAGTGAGACTCTATCTGTTCAAATAGCAGGTCGATGTAGTCCCGGACTTCCTCTGCCTCTTGGTATCCGCCGAATTCCGTCAGAAACGGAATGAGGTCCCGCTCGGTCGCAGAGCTTATCATTTGATCAAAAATGGCCGGCCACTGCCTTCTGTATGTGTACATACTTTCAGGTATTCGGACGAATGAGCTGGCCACGGCCATCGGGTCATAGTAGTGGAACGAGAGTACGCCGTTTCGCCTGAACGTGGAAATCGATGCGATGTCCCTTGGCAGGTAGGTGCGTATTTGCTTCGCTTCCACGCTTCCTTCTACAAGAACGTTTTTCACCAAGTCGGTGTGAAATGAACTCTTTACCGTAAAGGGTCCCGAACCAAGCAGCCCCTGCTCCTCGCTTTTTGATACAGTCCAGTCCACTCGAGGTTCCATGAAGAGAAATACATCTGGTCCGTACTTTGCAAGCTCTGTGTTGACGTTGCGGTAATACTCAACCAGGTAAGACTCTTCGAATTTTTCCTTTGGCAGGCCGACCGGATGTGGCTCGTTGAATGGCTCTATTCCGAGAATTGCAGGGTGTCCGCGGCCATCATTCAGAGAATGAAAGAATTTTTCCACCTGGCCTATCGTAGTTTCCAAGTGTGTTCTGACGGGAAAGTGCTCGATCCCGGCCTCCTTGTTTGTCAGGTCGTTTCTCCAAAACGAGCTCAGGGTATTCTTGACAGACTTGTTGACTGCATACTTGAGCAGCCATTTCTTGTCCTTCATTCCCGCCTGAGTCGGCTTCTCGTGATCCTCGTCGATGGCAATAGCCCAGTCCGGAAAACCATCGCCACCGTACACTTCATGGGCTATATCCTGGTGGAAATCAAGGATGACGTACAGATTTCGGGCATACAGCTCGTCAATAATTCTCTTGACAGACATCAGGTAATTCCGCCCTTCAGGCAACAGTTCAGCAGAATCGGAATTGGGACGCGGCTCTATGGCTTTCCAGGAGATCAGCAATCTTACAATGTTAAAACCAAATTCCTTCAAATGGTCAAGCTCTTCTCTTACCGCAGCAATCTCCTTATCCAGTTCGAGCTTGGACAGGCTCGTGACTTCCAAGGGAGCAATCGGAAGATAGGGCGGAAGCTTGCTCCTTGAGGCAAAGTTGACTCCCCTAAATAGCACGAACCTGCCCTGCTCGTCGCAGAACCAGGTTCCATTCTTCCATATTCCGCTTGGCGAAAGCCTGCCTCGGACCTCAGGTTGAGAGTATGCCCTTGGATTGCTTTCGGAGTAGACATGTTTGGCACCCTTCCTTCCCCTGAGCGCGATGATTATTAGCTGAATGCCGCTGACAGCAAGGGCCACCGAAATAATGATCAGAAGCAGGGCAAAGCCAATGAGCGGGAAGGCCAGCGCGATTACGCCGACAGAAATACTGAGGACGCCTGAAATCAGCGCCGAATACTTTTTAGAATCCGATTCTGCGTGCCGTAGGCCGGCGATTATTCTCAATACGCCGTTGGCGATAAGTCCAAACCCAAGGAACAAAACAAAGTATTTTGCAATGGCAATGGGGAAGAAGAATCCAGAAAGCATCCAGCCCAGGATGCCTGCCCCGATCGCGACATTGATGACTCTGGTGGATTTTCTGTCATTCTTTGACGTTATCCCTGCTGCTATCCTTTCGGCGCCAAGGACCATAAATGCGGTGCCGGCGAACACTAGGACCGCATACGTTCCAAGCTGTGGCGAAAAAGCAATGAGAATTGAGAAAGCTATACAGGCAGCTCCAACGGCAAGCTGGCCGATTCGAAGCCAGCGGTGTTCGGGCTCTGCCAGCAGATTGCTCATTAGCAGGATGTCACCTTGGTTTTCACGCTGAAGCACCCAGTACTTTAGGCGCAAAACAAGTAATTGAACGGGGCTGGCCCAGAATCCCTGTCACGATAACGCTGAGGCTGCAGATGACAAGTGCAAATTCGATCACAGAATCCGTCATTATTAGTCCAAGTACTGGCTGCGCAAATAGCGCTATTGAAACTGCTATTGAAAGAGCGCCCGCTCCAATTCGGGCTAGCCTTGCTTCTGAATATTCCTTAAACTGGCCCCGGATATTGCTTGCCCAAACCGCAGATATGACGCTTGAGAATCCAATGGCCGCTAGTGCCAAGGCCGTTAGCCAAACCACCGAGGCAGTAGCGGGTTCACCAAAAACCAGTGCGACGAGCGCGCAGCCGATTATAGTGAATCCAAGTCCAGTCCGCCTGAATCCGGAGCGCCGGAAAAGGTACTTGCCAGAAATTACTTGTTCAACGCCAAGCAAGAGCAGTACTCCTGCTACGAGGATTCTCGCTCCGGCTGAAGAAACGGCATCATGCGTTAGAGCAATTAGAGATATTCCAAAGGCGGCGCTCGCAATTATTATCTGGAAGTTGCGGGCCGGGAGACGGGATTTTCTTTGTGAAGTAGCTCTAGCTATCACGTAGCAGTCTAAGAGGTATTCAAGATAAGGATTGGCACTGAAGGTTAACCCAGATTTTGCAGGAACTCAATAACCCCTGAAGCTTTGGAATCCAGATACCAACTTGTTGCTACTCGACGGGTTTTGCGACCCTGCACGGGTTGTCTGGAAACCCTGCGAAGACACACCGCAGGCCAAATTGGACGTCAGTCTGCAACTAGTGGCAAAACAATCCACTAGTTTTGCTCGTCTTAACTTTGATAAGCGACTCAGCTTCGTATAATGCACTCAACTTGGGCGAAAAGACAGAGCAGGAGATTTGCAAGGAAATAGCAAATCTTCATGAATACATTATTGCTGCCGGCGTGATTGAAAATAGGCAGCTGGCTGCCAGGTTCTCAAAGGTAGGAGACCCTCCAGCAGGCGAGGAGAGACTAAAGATATTATTCGCACAGCCCGATATCATGTTGAGTATCGCTAGAACAAACGAAGATTTTTTCGGAAAGCTGAGATTTCTGATTCTTTGCTTTGAGACTTCAGACATTGCGTTTTTTCCTGCCTACGTCAGAGGCACGGAGAAGACCCTCTTTATCAGGATGCAGCGCTCGTTTCGCGGGGAAGAGATTGTCAGAAAGGTCTATGATTACCTTGAGAAAAAATCTCCATAGGTTCAAGGAAAAATCAAGCAGGTCTACTACAAAACCTTGCGCGCGAGGTGAATCAGGAAAGAGGATACTCCCTGTAGCCGGAATGGCCCGAGCTTTCGCCGTGCTCCCGAATTTCTGACAAAAAAACAAAAACTGCATTGCAATCGCTGCAGCGGTAGAACCGATCGATGTATTCTCCTATCTTTTCCTTTGTCGTGCCTTTGATCCTTTCGCCGAATTTTAGCTCGTAGAACCTGGACTGAGCGGGCTCTGCTTTGTTCCAGAGGGTGTCAAAAACCAATTGCTTTAGGTCGATAATGTCCTGCAGGTTGGTGTCTAGAAACTGGACTCGAGCTGCGTCTCCGGAGGAAATCGACAAAACCATCCCAAGAAAGCTCTTATCGGAAACTCCAAAGAAGGCCCTCAAACCCGTCAAGTGACGCAATTCATCAATCCTGCTGGCCAAGGATTCGCAGTATCTCAGATTTGCCCAGGTGACATCCACTATCTGGTAGATCCTGGTTCCTCTTTTCCGAGCCTCGTCAGTTTCATGTTTTAGCCATCCTAGTCGCAGTTCAATTTCTGGATGGTATTTGTCCGCGACCAGGCATATTGACTCGCTTGAATTTCGGATAAAACTAGAAATGATATCCCGGTTATTTTCATACCCCGCAACCAAGCGGCCCATCGGCACCTTGTATGCGCTGCTCCTCTTCACAAAGTTGCGACTTTATCATTGCAAATATCAGGTTCGGAGCAATATGGTCTAATTAATTTCTCATTATTCGTCAAAAATTGCAATGCCTATTTTGAGACGCGAACTTTCGTGAGTGAAAACAATTCAATTTGTCATTGACTCGTACGATGTTGTTTGCAGCATGACAAAATCCGGGCGAGAAACGCCTGGCATTCTTTGTAAGCACTCAGATGCACATCAGAACGGCCAGCAGAACTAATCGAATCTCGAACGGATCACTTTGGGAAGGACAATGAGGCTGATTGCCCGTTTTGCACAGTCGATGTAGACGAACCGCTGCAAAGACACGGAATCAAGAGTCCTCTACTATCAGAATAGGGAATAAGGCGCCCTATGCAAAAGGGTTCGCAGTCCTTAAATCCAATAGCTGCAAGCCAACCGCGTGATTTCCTTCCGGGCCCCAGTCAGAGGAGAGACTAACTAGCATGTTTGGCTCATCTGGCAAGAAAAGCGGCGACAAGACAGCTCTAGAGACTCCCAAAGTGCCCGGATATGCCTGGAGAACGTGCATCTTTCTTTGCGCCGGCGTGCTTCTTGTCCTCTTTGTACACACCTCGCTTTCACCTGCACTGCCTCTTTTCGTCAGCGAGTTTAACATTTCATACACTCTTGCGTCATGGGCACTAACCGCCTACATGGTTTCTGGCGCCGTCATGACCATCATAATCGGGCGCTTAGCCGATTTGGTTGGCGCGAGAAAAATGCTTTTGGTAGAGATGTCATGTTTCGTTGTAGGGACTGCGCTTGCAGGTTTTACCCATGACTTTTATACGCTCCTTGTATGCAGGGTGATTCAGGGTGTGGCAGTGGCCAATACCCCCTTGGCTATGAAAATCGTCCGAGAACAGTTTCCCAAGGAGAAATTCCCTCTTGGTGCAAGCCTTATCACAGCCTCATTTTCAGGCGGAATGGTACTCGGACTTCTCTTTGGCGCGGAAATTGTGGGCTCGCTTGGCTGGCGCTATGTCTTCTATTTGGCAACCCCAATAGCATTGGCACTGCTGCTGATTGCATGGAGATACATTGGAAGACACCGGGGCAAAAAGGCGGAGGTCGTTGCTACACAAGTTAACCGCGCCGATGAGAGCCTTGGAAACAAACCAAATGACGCTCCCCTTCAAACCGCGGTTCCGGAGAAAAAGAAAATAGGCATACCTATACTAAATACAATTGCGCTCGGCGTTTCACTCGCATCGTTTCTCTTGGCAATCACTTTTGCAGGAACCATCCCAACAACTACCGCCCTGTTTATTGGATTCTTGGGGCTCGGGATCGCATCAATCGCTGCGTTCTTTATACTAGAGAGGCGTACGCCTAACCCGCTAATCAACCCCAAGGTGATGTTCACTAGGTTGATGATTGTTGGTAATCTGATTTTCCTTTTTGCTGGCATTCTGGAGTATATTATCTTCCAGGCCACCCCAACACTCGCTACTGCGCCTTCTCCCTCCGGATTTGGACTTCCGGTCTCAGCGTCCGGTCTTGTCCAGATTCCATATGCGGCCATGGTTATTGTCTTTGGTTTATTTTCAGGGATGTATTCAACCAGACACAGCCCTCTGCGTCTGCTACTTCCAGGAGTTGCAATAAGCGTCACCTCAGTAGCACTTTTGTTTTTCTTTCATGGCACATTCATACAGACGCTTTTTGCGCTTACACTCCTCGGCATAGGCTTTACGCTCATAATTACAGCTGCAAGCATTACCATGGTAATGTCAAACCCACTAGAGTTCACAGGTCTGATTACATCGACAACGACCGACCTCCGGGTTATCGGCGGAGCCATAGGTCCCGTGATAGCCGGAACCTTCATGTCACTATTCGTGGTACCGTACGAAATAGCAGGACATACTGAATATTATCCCAGTCCAACTTCATTTTACTACATATTTCTAACAGCTCTTATAGTGGCAGTCGTCCAGGCGTTACTTGTAATCCGGTTTAGGCAGAGAGCCCTCAAATTCCAGCAGGCCCGGCAAACGGGAGGAGCGACAGCAGCGGCATGACGAGAAAGACGACGGACGTTCACAATGCGCTGGTCCTTCAAGGGGGCGGTGCTCTTGGCGCTTACGAAGCCGGCACATACCAGGAAATCTTCAAGCACGCTTTGCGCAAAAACCCCGATGGCCCGGTGTTCGACATTGTTGCAGGCACCTCGATAGGCGCGATAAATTCCTCAGTGCTCGTGGGCCACTACCTGCGAAACGGGAAAAGTTGGGAGGGATCCGCGGAAAAACTTCTTGAGTTCTGGGACGGTCTGTCGACACCCACGTTTGCGGATGCCGCTATTGGTCATAACCCTGCAGTAAGCAGCTGGTGGGATTATCTCCATTCTGCAAATCCGAATATCGCAGACGCAGAGTCGGCGAGGAGATTCTGGTCAATCTTTGAATTTTCCTTTACCACAATGGGCGTGCCAAAGATGTACCGACCTGTGCCTGAATGGGGTTCAAAGTTTCTTAACCCGTTTGCGGATTTTCTGCCCTGGTGGCGGTATGACTACACCCCCTTGAGGAAATACCTGGCAGAGTTTGTTGATTTTCCGATAAAGACGAGTTTTGAAAAAGGACAGCCAAGACTGCTCCTTACAAGCGTCGACGTACAGGACTACACGACGGCGGTCGTCTTTGACAGCTACGAAAAACTACATCCCGCCTTTGATGGCAATCAGCTTCCCGGCAAGGATGAATCGAGCCGAGAGAGCGGACGATGGTATTCGGAGTACGGCGCGACGGATAACCGTCACGTGGTTTATTACGATGGCATAGGTCCGGATCAGGTCCTTGCAAGTGCGCTTGGAAAATATTCACTTAATCATCCAAGAATTTATGATGTTGTGAGCGGGACAGATCGCGAGCTCTGGGATGGCGGCTACGTGAGCAATACCCCCCTCCGCGAGATGCTGGTAGCCCATCGCAAATTCTGGCTTGAACACGGAAAAATCAACAAAGGTAATGAAGGCTCCTCCGCCCTAGTAAAGCTGCCCGAATTAGAAGTCTACATCGTCAATCTGCATCCCTCATACGCGAAAGACATCCCCGTGGACAAAGACCTGATCGACAATCGCGAGAATGACATACTTTTCCACGACAGAACCCTGATAGACGAGATGATGGCATACCTTCGGAACGATTACGTAACTTTGGCTTTGAAGCTAGTCGATCTGGCAAGATCTCGAGGCCTGTCCAAGGAGGTTGAAGAGATACTAAAGATTGAGGCCAAGAGCATTGCACGTACCGGAGGACAGTTTAGGTTTGCGACCTATCGGGACATAATAGACGGTAAGGGCAACTTGTCGAAGGTCTGGCGCATTGACAGGCGCGACAGCTCGACTGCGACATTCGGCAAAACGACGGATTTTACCCGGTCGTCTCTCAGAACACTGATTTCAGAAGGCATTACTGACGCCAAGGTTTCCATCAACAGGATGAAGATATTATTTGCAGTCGAGTCGCTTATCGCGGACGGTTTGGTATCTGCGCAGGACGGCGAGGAAATGATGAGGCGTGGCCGCGTGCTTTTGACCACGGGAGAACTCTTCAATCTAAGCAACGACGAGATCAAAACTATCAGTAGCAGGTTCCTAAAGCGCGTGAGTGACCTCGTGCGGGATCCGAAGCGCCGGCTTGAATTTACCGAGCCGTTCGAGGAGATAATGAGATTATTGGCAGAGAGCGCCCGCGCTCCGGAGAGCACTAAACGCGACGCTGAAGTCGATAAAATCATACATAGCATGACATCATGATAGTTGCTGCAACTCGCAGACCGATGTCGGCTACCTGATCCGGGATTGTGCTGGCAGACATGAACCTTTTTCGCCCCACCTCGCAGAGCAAAATCATACTCAATCCATTAACCCTCTTTCAGTTGTATTATCCCAATCTAATTGTCAGGGTCGACACCTTCCGATTCAAACAATCCAATGTCAGCAGCTGCAGAATCAATCATTAATTACATTACAGTCGGCATAGACTTGGCGGCTGCATTTATCATCGCGGTATCGACTGCACTTGCGCTGATAGGATACATCAAAATTAATTTGCTCTCTAAGAAAGGGGCTGAGGATAGCGACACGATCAGATTCCGTCTTGCAGGGGGCCTGCTCCTGGCTCTGGACTTTCAGGTCGGAAGCGACCTTTTGAAGATAGTTCTTGTCCCTACATTAAACGACCTGTTGATACTGTCAGTTGTTGTTGTGTTGAGGATCTTGCTTAGTTGGTCCTTGTCAAAGGAGGCAAATAGGCGCTCAGAGGATCTTTTGAAAAAGTGAACCGCCGAAGAGAATGGTTCGGGCGATGCTTTTCGCGCCAAAATGGAATTCTAATGCCCAAGAAGACTATCAGGATATAACAATGTCAATGAGGATTCGATTTGCTTATTCATTTACCAAATTGATTTCGCCTGCACCATTAGACTGAAAAAAATCGTAAAGTGAGGAGCAAATGGCCTAGAAATAACCCATCCGCTGTTGCGGCTTGGCAGATTGGAGTGTTTAGCAACGCATTTACTGCAAGCGATCAATCTTGGATTGGATATGGTCCGGACCGCAATTATCCAAAAAACACCGGTATTAACTATCACAATAATGATCTCCCTGATTTTGTGCGCATCCGGCGTTGGTCATGGATCGCCTTCAGGGTCCGCTGCTTACGCCCAGCAGAATACCACGGCAGTTCTTCAGGAATTGCGATCAGCCGAAAAACAGAACCAAGTAGAACTTGCAAATATTAAGAATTTGACTACGTCGGATTTGGCTGCCTCTAAGGACATTTCATCGAGCTCGGCCAGATTTGCCACGCAGGCCGCGTACACCGCCCTTAGTGTATTTTTTCTAGGCCTGGCACTGGTTATATTCGGACTGGGATTGACTTCCAAGGCTACAGGGCGCATAAGCAAGTATTTTACGCTGATGGTCTGGTCGCTGACTCTCCCTGTTTTGTTCCTAATTGCGACGTTCCAAGTGGGGATTCTGACCAATATTCCATTGAAAATTTCCAATAGCGATCAGCCATTTTTCCTGCTTTCGATTCTGATGTACATTCCAACCGGGATAGTGTTATTCCTGCTAGTCGCCCAGCGTAAAATGAAGCCTGCACAGACGCTTGCCTTGCAGCCCGAAAGACCAAAGGACAGCATCAGCCAACTAGAGAGCATCTCACGTCTGAGGCAAACCGGCCTCATAACAGAGGACGACTATCAGAAACTCAAGGAAAAGGTAATAGCAAATCTCTAGCCAGGCGCGAGAGCACAGAGCTCAGAATATGTCTCTGACGTGGTCGCGCTGCAGGTATGCGACGGCGGCTACTAGAATTATGCCTATAACGAAACCCCCGATGTTAGACAGATACATATCGGCCCAGTTCCAAATCGAGCGCCACAAAAATACCACGGCAAACAGGCCCAAGATGTATGCCCACGTGGCTCTCCGCCTCTTTCTCTTCGCTTCCTTTCGGTCGAGTTCCTCCGACAATACATAGTCTGGTGAGCCAATGACTATTGAGGAGTGCGAATAATTCCTTCTGACTTTTGGTCTCAATTCAATCCTAGCAAAAAGGCGACCAACAATTCGGTGTAATGAAAAAGGCGAAAGGTTAAAGCGAATACGCGCTTCCTGCTTTGAAGCATAAAGAGCGTCCGGTTTCCGGGGCCTGCACTGCGCACAGCGAAGAACTTGATACGGTGATCGGTTATGCCGTACTGAGCGTCTGGAGGATGCATTGACACGAGAGGCATTTGTCCATAACTAAAGCAGAAAGCTCGCGTGGCGAGGTCATTTATCATGAAATTGAGCAATGCGCCAACATAATGGTCTTAGGGCGGTTTTTTTCGGCGAATCAATCGGTACTCGACACCACAAGTGTATTTAGAGTCGCCTGCGCCCGGAACTGCATGAATTACAGAAGTCGGACTGACATTGTGGCGCAAATCCTCGACGCAGCCGCCGGCGGGTCCACGAAAAAGAAGGTCATGTACAAGGCGTTCCTATCCTATGCACAGCTAATGGACTACCTGTCAATACTGATTCACAGCAGCCTGCTTGAGTATGGCCCGGACAGAGTGTATCGAACCACCCCCAAGGGCTACCGATTCCTAGAACTGTATGCAGGCATTAAGGAATTCTTGCCTGAAGAGGCCAACAGAACCAGGCCAAAGAGGCAGTCGCAGACAGAAGTCCTAGACCTCGTGTAACTGCGTGTCAGTTAACTGATGCTAAGCCGAATGACACGGGCGTCGTCGCGCTCCCGCTAGCGATGCGATAGTTCAGCGTTCCACGCCACTTGCTGGGACCTCCCGCGGGCTGCTTCCTGCAAGCGCGTAAATACCGCCTGCAGCATACGCAGCGGCAATCAGGAGCCTTGAAAGCATTACTGCAACGTCCTGGCTGGCAACAAAAGACGAACTGTCAATAGCAAGGGCTGCTGGGATGCCTGCAAGTGCGATTACGGAGACTATAAGCTGCTCCTTATTGTCCAGCTTGCTGTACCTTCTCATGAAGACATAAGTAGACAGGTTCCCTAGTCCGATGCCGAGCAGAATCAGGTACTGATAGTAGTGAGGAAAGACTCCAATCAGTGCAAACGGGGCAGCCCAGCACAGTCCGTTTATCGCCTTCACGGGTGTTGGCCAAGCAATACTGTTTTTCATCCTGGCCCGAATGGCTGGAATGGCTTTGCGAAAACGCGGCATTATCGCGCCAAACGTCACCGCAAATGATGCGACCCAAATCAGAATTATTGAATAAAGTGGAAAATGCAGCAAAATTGCCACTTCGCCTATTGCGGCCCCTGCAGTAACACCTATAGCGACTCCGACAAATAGCAGACCAAAAGATCGCCTTGTGGTGACATCTTCATGACCAATCAAGACGTTGAATCTTGCGCGCTTGCCAATTTAAACCAATTTGGATCATGAAGTGAAAATCATGCTTTGTGGGGTTTGTTTTCTAATCACGCTGTACAGAAAATACTATCCAAAACCCGACACGAATCCAGTACTTCAAAATGAAAGGAAGGGGCGCGAGCTCTACTTTGAACTCTTGCTTACCTGGGCCCACTTTGCCAGCGCGCCAGCCGCCGTGACCCATTCAATTACGGAATGGTACACCGGAACGTTTGCCTGTTCTATTCTGAGTGAGATGTTTTTCGTGAACGGGCCGCCCATTGCTCCGACTAGGATCGGCTTTTTCTGCTGTTTTTGGAACGAAGCTAGGACGTCGACTATCGTCTCCTCAAGGGGGTCGTCCTGGAAAACAAACCAGGGCATTATAATGTCGACATTAGGGTCGTCCATAAACGCCTGGATCGCGAACCTGTAGTCGTCGGCGTTCGCGGAGCCCGTAATGTCGCAGGGATTGCCGATGACATACGTCGGCGGGTAATGATCTTTGAGGGACTTTTTGGTCTGCTCGGAAATTTCGGCAACCTGAAGGCCGAGCCTTTCAAAGTTGTCAATGGCTGCGATGATAGGGCCGGCACCGTTCGTGACAAGCGCCACCCTGCTACCCGCAGGAACCGGCTGCCAGTTCAGAGCCTTGAGAGCGCTTGTAAGCTCCTCGTAATTGTCAACAGAGATGATCCCTGCTTGATCCAGCGCGCCCTTGACTACGCCATAAGAGCCCCCAAGCGAGCCAGTGTGAGACTGGGCTTGCTTTGCGCCCCTGGTAGTTCTTCCGTTCTTAAAAACGACGATCGGCTTCTGCTTGTCCTTGATTATGCGCTTTGCGGTATTCATGAACTTGCGTCCATCTCCAAGGCCCTCCACGTACAGGCCGATAACCTTCGTTTTCGGGTCCTGCCCCAGGTACCAGATCATGTCGGCCTCGTCGACGTCTGACCTGTTACCGTATGATATCATTTTGCTCATGCCAAACGAGTCGGAGCTTTCCATGAAAGCGATTCCGACTGTGCCACTCTGTGAAAGGAAGGCCACGTTGCCGCTCTTCGGGCGGAGCATCCTTGCGTGGCCCTGAAATGCACAGTCCAGCCGGTTGTCTCCGTTGAACATTCCGATGCAGTTTGGACCGATTATTCTGATCCTAAGCTGCCTTGAAAGGTCCTTAATCTGCGCTTCGATATCGGCGCGCTCGCCTCCGAGTTCCTTTCCACCGCCGGAGATTATCACAAAGTTGTGAATGCCTTTCTGTGCGGCTGACTTGAGCAGGTCCGGTACGAATTTCAGGTCAACCGTTACGACAACTACGTCAACCCTGCTTGGAATTTCGTCAAGGCTCTTGTACGCCTTTATTCCCATGATTTCCGGATACCCTTTTGCGTTGACTGGGTACACCTTACCCTTGTAATCGTGTTTGACTAGGCTCTCCAGGACAGAGTTGCCCACCTTTCCTGCTTCCGGAGATGCGCCGATAAGAGCGATGGACTCGGCGTTGAAGAATGTGTCCATGTATTCGGAATCCGGCTGGGCTTTCGAGATGACCTGAAGGTCCGGCTTTTCCCTTAGCAGGATCTTTGCGTCGACTACGGCGTAGTCATTTTCATAAACTATCACAGGATTAAAGTCAATGCTTTCGTAGTATTGCGCCATGTCGGTTCCCAGGTTACCAATGCTTACCAGCGCGTTTGCAAGCATGTCCAAGTTGACGTTCGGGCCTCCTCTAAAGCCCTGAAGGACTTTTTTGCCCTTCAGTTCGCCAATCAGTTCAAGGGCGTCCTGCTTTGTGATCGGAAGTACTCTAAACGCCACGTCTTTGAAAATCTCAGTATATATTCCACCCATTCCGGCCATGATAACAGGGCCGAATTGCGGATCGTTTTGAAGTCCGACTATAAGCTCAATTCCGGGAGCAACCATGTTTTCAAGCAAAACGCCTTTGACCTTGAACTGTTTTGAAAGCCTCCCGTACATTTCGTTAAACACATCCTTGACTTCCTGCTCAGTCTTGAGCCCGACCTTGACGCCCTTGACATCTGTCTTGTGAAGGATCTCGGTCGAGACTATCTTGGCAACAAGTGGAAAACCCACGTCTTTGGACTTTTGAGCAGCCTCTGATTCAGACTTTACCAGCGCGTACTTGGGGACCTTGACCCCGTATTCGGTCAAAACCTGTTTAGCAAGCTCTTCAGTGATTACTTTTTCTCTTGCAGAGAAAACGTCGTCAAAGATCTTTTGTGCCTTCTCATTAGCCATAGCTTGTTTTCAGGTGGAAAGCTTGTTGAGTGCTTTTTAAAGGTATGGTAGCAGACTTGCAAAAATTTCACATCATTATGTATCATGTTGCAATGATTATTCATTATCGGAGCACGATCGGTTGGCGAGGTTTGCCACAATGACTCAAGAGAACGATCATCTAGCTCGAGAGTCCATTCTAAGGAAGTCAGTTGCAAAATTCTCGTAAAATGCCCGACAGGATCTTGAGAGTTGATCTGCAAGAAGCGGGCTACCAAGCAAATACTCTTCGCCAATTCCCTCCGAGTACACTTCGCCTCGATACTCATGAGCCCACCTTCTTATCATGTCGGGGCTTACTTCAAGGTGGAATTGGATGCCGACTGCGCTTGATAACTGGAATGCCTGTACGTAGTGGTCCGAGCGAGCTAGGATCCTGCTGCCTGGCGGCAGGTCAAATGTGTCCCCGTGCCAGTGAAAGACGCCCAGGGAATCCCCCATGCCCCTGAAAAGTCCAGCCTGGCCTTGCTCTGTAATCGTCACGGCACCCCAGCCGATTTCCTTCTTAACGCCCTTGTAAACCCGGCCCCCCATTGACTGGGCGATTATCTGCGACCCAAGACAGACACCCAACACAGGGATGTACTGTTTCACGGCGCTCCGCACCAGTGTCATCTCACGCTCGATAGTGTCCAATCTGTCATAGACTGCCATGGGCCCTCCGAGGATAATTACTGCCCGGTAGCCGAAGGCATCAACCGGAACACTGTCCTCGCCGGCAAGAATATTTTCGATCGCGTAGCCGTCACTGGATAGCAATTGATCAAGTGTCCCCAGCGTCTCGCATGCGACATTTTGGATGGACAGAATGTCCTTGCCTTCCATTACGCCGAACCTTCAGTAACCCCGTTTAACTGCGTTTTGGGTAGGAAAATGTTAAATTGTTCTTGCGACTCATCTAAGACCGGCCGATGGGGTACCAGTCGAGCATCGACTCAGACAACACCATTGAACGCATCAGAAGCTTTATTGATCTGCTCAACCAGGAATGCGATCGCGGGTCGGTTGTCGTGGTCGAGGGGAAGCGTGATGCCCAGGCGCTATGCAGCGTCGGGTTCAAGGGCGTGCCAGCAATATTTCACCGCTTCAAGGGGGTGGCAGACTTTGTCGACAACCACGACGGCTCCCGCTGCAAGATAATATTGCTTCTTGACATGGACAGGACGGGCAAGCACCTCACTTCAAGGCTGATCGCACAGCTTCAGTCACGCAACGGGAGCGTAAGCCTGTCGTACAAGCGGGAACTGGCAAGGATCACCAATGGGAAGATAAGGCACGTTGAAGATTTAGCGATATTTGCACCAAAAATTTCGGGCATTACAGGTACGCGCAAGGATCTTTACTTTTATACCTGAGAACATTGCGGTCTTTACAAAGCACTTATATTCAAGCAACCGAAAGTGACTTTATAAAGGAATTCAGTTAGAGGTTATGAAAAGTGCCTAGCACAGGTATCGTCAAGTATCACGTTAAGTTAAAGTTTGAGGTTGACGGGATGGTCGAGAAGGCCGATATTATCGGTGCTATTTTTGGTCAAACCGAAGGGCTTCTCGGTCCAGAAATGAATCTAAACGAACTTCAAAAGGTTTCCAAAGTTGGAAGAATTGAAGTAAACGTAGACACCAAAGGAAGTATGGCAAGGGGCGACGCCCTGATTCCCATGAGCACAGACATTTCAACTGCCGCGCTGATAGCAGCGGCGATTGAGAGCATCGACAAGGTCGGCCCCTTTCAGGCCAAGTTCAACCTTGTCGGCATTGACGACATCAGGGCCATCAAGAAGAAGGTAATTGTCGACAGGGCCAAGAAAATAGTCCAGGAATGGGCGACAAAGACAATCAGCGAAGGCGAAGAGATGCTCAAGGACGTCTATGATGCAAGCAAGCCGGGTAAGCTCACTTCTTTTGGAAAGGCTCAGCTGGCATGCGGGACAGGAGTGTTTGACTCGGACTGGATAATTCTGGTGGAGGGTAGGGCTGATGTGATTAACCTCTTGAGGGCAGGCTTTGACAATGCAATCGCCATTGAAGGCGCCAAGATTGACGAGACTGTCACAAAGCTTACTGACGGCAAGAAGGTAATTGCATTTCTTGACGGCGACAGGGCCGGCGACCTAATCCTCAAGGAGCTACATGGGGTCGTAAAGATAGACAAGGTGCTCAGGGCTCCTACCGGAAGAGAGGTCGAAGAGTGCACGCCGATGGAGATAACCGACATTCTAAAGGACGCGATGGTTCCGATGGAACAACCGCCTGTTATGCGCGAGCGGGAAGACCGGGACAACGGATCATCGGGCGGCCCGAGGAGGTCGCAGCGAAGGGAGCGTGACGACTATAGGCGCCATCAGGAAGAAGAACAGACGCCGCAGGCTCCAAGCCCGCCGCCGCAGCCATCCGCCCCAAGTCCTGCAAGCAACGACAGCCCTGAAATCGTCAGCGCGATTCGCGACGTATATCCGCAGATAAACGAAACGCTTGAGGCCATAATCCTTGACGGATCTATGCACCAGCTGTTAAAGGTTCCGGTTTCCGAAGTCATAAAGAGGCTGGACACTGCAGAGGGAGCCAAGATGCTTGTGCTGGACGGCATAGTCACCCAGAGGCTAGTCGACGCTGCCGACAAGGCGGGAATCCAGTATGTAGTAGGCCACAGGACGGCAGAGCTGAAAAAACCAGCCGAGCTTCAGATTAGGACTTTTGGCGACATCGGGATCAGCAACTAGCTAGAGTTTTCCGACAGGAAAGGATGGCTTTGCGTCCCCATGCAACAGAGACGGCAGTACGACAATGGTAGAGATAAAGCTGCAGCACGTAATCACCCTCATGCAGCTGCTCTCCAAGGGGGCCCGATACAATTTTGTCGAGGTAACCACGACGGAGCTTGGAGACTCGATTGGCAAGTCGCAGCAGGCTGCCTCGAAGCATCTCCTTGAGCTTGAGAATTCCGGCTACGTTGAGAGATCAAAACGAGGGCAAAAGTTTGCAGTCAGGATAACGGAGAAGGGCTTTGCAGAAATCCAGAACCTGTACACGGCTTTGCGCTCTGCTCTCGAATCCCAGCCGGGCTCTGTTGATTTTGAAGGAACCGTAGTCTCTGGGATGGGCGAAGGCGCATACTACATGTCACTTGAGGGCTACCGGCAGCAATTCAAGCAAAAGCTCGGCTATGAGCCGTATCCGGGGACACTTAATGTCCGGCTTTCGAATCAGATTTACATGAACGCACGGAGGGAGCTCGGCAAGTATCCGTCAATCTTTGTCGACGGATTTAGGGACGGGACAAGGACGTATGGATGGGTCAAGTGCTACAGGGCAATTATCAACGACGGCGCAATCCAAAACGCTGCAGTTCTAGTACTTGAGCGCACCCACTACGACGACACGATGCTAGAAGTTGTCGCACCGGTCTCCATCAAAGAGTCCACTGGAATAAAAAACGGCGACATTGTCAGAGTGCAGGTGCTAATTGACAATTCCAGATACGTCGAGTCGGCTAAATCCTAAGAACCCCGGCAGCCGGATTGAAAAATACTATTCTAATCAGCCTGATTATCAGATGCCATAGATTGATTCACCGAGTTCTTCCTTGATGGCAGAACTCTTTGTGCCGGGCATCGGAGTCGAGAGCCTCAAGACCTGCACTTGGATGCTGCGCTTCTTGCAGTTCTCGGCGACATCTTTTTCACTGTGAGCCTGGTCATAGCCTAGAGCGATAACATCGGGCCTGACGTATTCGACGCTGTCATACAAGGTACCCTCTCTCCCCACCAGAACAAGGTCGACAAAGCCAAGCGAGGAGACGAGTTCCTTGCGCAAAGCTTCATCATGGAAGATCCTGCGGCCCTTCTTTATCTTCTGGGCTGTTGATGTTCTCGCTACTATTACCACGAGAACGTCACCCTCCGATTTGGCCGCCTTGAGGGTATGTATATGTCCGGGGTGTATCACGTCAAAAACCCCGCCGACAAGAACGACCCGGATGGCATCTCGGCCGAGAAATGAGAGCCTGACGATATTTTCTGCTGTCTTTTCAAGCAAGCCCCGGTCCATCAAGCGGTTTATGCCGGACTCGTAAATTTCGTCTGAAATCGGAAGCCGGGCCCTGAGCCTGTCACGCGCAGATACTGAAGGCTCTAGCGTGGCACAATAAACGGCACTCAGGAGAGCCTTGTCAAGAGCATCCATAAGACTCAGATAATGCGCAGCAAGGCGATCGGCTTATGCTATGAATGTTTCGTGGCCCTGAGGAACCAGATTTGGAAGTCGCTCCATGGTTCTCCATCCCGTCCCTGTCTGCCGAGCCCCAGAGCGACTGGAGCGGGCTGCCAGAGCATTAACCCTGGAAGGGGCATGACACGCGCCCATGCCGGCCGATAGAGACCAAGCAGGATTAGGCCACAACGGCACCGCAATTCGGGCAAACCTTCTTGCCCCAGTTTTCGCGCTCGACCAGCTGCGATTCCCTCAGGTCATTTGATTCGAACGCAAGGCAAATATCCCATGGACTTATCACCGTGTCTTCGTTCCTAAAGACGACATAGGGATGATCCATCTTGTCCATAAGTACGCAGAGTCGGTTAAGCTCAATGTCATCTTCAATGACCCGGGCATAGCCGAGCGGCAGCTCTTTGACAGAGAGATCGGTAAAGAACTCGACGTTCTCCTGAAAATTCAATGCCCTCAGCAGGCGATTTAGGATCAGACGGTCGCTTATAAAATGACTTGATCCTTCAAGCAATAGCTTTCTTGTATTGTACTTGAACATGAGGTCAAGGATGTCTCCCAGATTGCTTTTGTGGCTGAACACTGCTGCGTGCGTCGTCTTTGGAATAGAAGAGAGGAAGATGTTGTCATCAAGCCGCATTCCCAGTTCGAGAATCTTTCTGGCGGACAGTGGCGAGTAACCGCTTTGGTTTTGAACGCAAGCAAAGGCCCTGCGGGTGGCCTTCCATTCGTCTAGTATAGTCCTAAGACGCGTTCGAGCGCTGGGTCTTGGTACTTTGTCATACATAATCTCCTCGACGGTAGTCATGTACTGCCATTCACGTCTGGGATTCTCTTTCAGATTGTAGAGCAATTCAAACCCGCCAACCAAGCCCACGGGATTATCACCACTCATGACAAGAACCGAGTCTGCAACAGATTCCAAGTACTGGGCGCATATCTGAACAGCTGCCGCAACCTGCTCAGTTTTGCCGATGTATACGCAGCTAGTGTCGGTCAAACTTGGTCCAAAAAGCTCTCCCAGCCCCAAGTCCAGTATGCTTCTGTCGTGGTCAGTTGTCCCCATAGCATTCCCTTTTTGCGATTCTTGGCATCGCTTTACAGGACTACCATTCAGATGATAATTAAGGGTGCGACAGCTGGACTACCAGAGAATCGGGGATAACATTATGTTCACGTTTATGGGGACGTTGATTAGCGGTTGCTTTTTTTCACATCCAGATGGTGCAAAGCGGGGGGCCTGAGCTTGAAAGAGTACTTCAGCAACTTCCTGCGCGATGCGAATGCGCGCTCCGCATCTGGAAGGGGTACGAACATTCCCTACCTAGGTTTCTCAAGAGAGTCCCGGGGTTTCGCCTACGTAATTATGCTTGCCAGCTGATAAATACGAATGCGGTCGAACGTCGTTTGAATGCTCAGAGAAAAGCCTACCGGAATCGACCTGCTAGCTATTGTAATGGTCATAAGCGGAATTTTCTGCTTCTTCAGCGGGATAGATGCATTATTCTTCTCGGCTTACCTCAAGCACGCGGTTCCTTTGGACACTAGCATCCAAGGATTCAGTAGCGCCCTCTCGACGTCCGCGGCTATATGGGGCTCGGTGCTTCTTGCATTAGGAGTCGGGCAGTTCCTGGCAGCATACGGCCTGTTTGTCGGCAGTTCATGGGCATGGAGCGCATCGGTGGCACTATGTATTGTCGGAATAATAATACCCTTCATGAACATAATTACAGGTTACTGGCCCTCCATCTTTACGCTGATTCTAAGCGCGGTAATCCTGTACTACCTGTCTAGGTCGGACGTCAAGGCGTACTTTGGGAGAACCATCTCCGAGCCATCCGGAGCAGCAGCTGCCTGAAGAATCAAGAAAAAGACCGCAGGCCACCTGGGCCCACAGTAAAGAAAGACCTCTCAAATTCGAGGCTGCGGCCGTCCCAATCTCAGTTTTATGCAAGCACTATTCATGGGGCAAGGAATGAAGAACAAAAGTGACCGATTCCGACAAGGTCAATCGCATGGACAATATGCAAACCAGATTATTCGGTAAAGTGCAGACAGGTTAATTCACTCCCAGATACCTACCTGCGTCTTAAATAATCATTTTTCATGACTAGCGCGTGCACAGCGGCGACGAAACAAGCGCCTCATCAGCAGCCCGCGAAACGGTGGAAATGGATGTTACTAACGAGTCTGTTCATACAAGCGATGACATAGACATAGGCACGATTGAAGCCATAAACCGAAATTTTATTGTTGTAAGACGCGGTTACGTCCACGTTCACTACTACTATATCCCGATGCAGCATGTCGAGGGTTGGGATGAGCATGTGGTGTGGCTAAGGATACCGGAAGAACAGGTGAAGCAAAATTTTGAAAGAGGGTCGGAACCAAGTCCATCGGAGTATTACGTTCAAGGCACATCTTACGAGCAATCAAGACCATATTTAGATGACGATCTGCCTCTGGTTCCGGTGATTGAGCCAAAACACAGGAGAACTCTTCACTCCAAGGCGATAGAAACCAAGTCTTCGGGAAAAGCCCTTGCTGCTGAAGAAACTACAAAAAATGAAAGAGAGTTTCCATCCGAACCTCCGTCAGGACAAGCTTTCACGTGTCCGCTATGCGAAACCGGTTTTGCATCAAAAGACGAGTTGAGCACTCACGTAGCCTCAAGCCATTAACTCGACCTGTCAGACTAACTGGAGAGTCACTCACGTTTGAAGAGGCTTGACACTCTAGGATGCAGAAGTTCAAAATAACGCAGAAGCGCTCGGCGGAGCTAATTCAGATAGCAATTAGTCTGCTCACTATAGCGTCGATTCTGTGTGCAGTAATCTTGTTCCTGTTTCCGCTGTCCGCGGAAAACAAGCTAGTAATTTTTGGATTCGATCTATTTGTCGTTGGCGTCCTGGCGGCGGACTTTATCAAAAGGCTCGCAGCATCCGCAGATCGTTCCAGGTTTCTTGCCCGGCACTGGCGAGAGCTACCCGCGATGCTGCCCTTGGTGCTCCTTGCACTTGTGAACAGCCTTGTGCCCTCGATGGATCTGAGATTTCTGTACTTCATCACGTTTTTCAGGCTCGTTAGGCTCTATGACATTCTCAAGTACTTTAGGCGTAACGAGTTCATTTACATGAGCGCAATTGTGATTATCACTTTGATCTTCAGCTCTATCAGCGCTTATTTTGTGGAGAGACACGCGCCTGGCGCCACAATAACCAGTCCGGGCCTTGCGCTCTGGTGGGCGGCTAGCACCATGACCACCGTAGATTATGGCGACGTCGTTCCAGTGACTGTGCCCGGAAAGATTATCGCGGTAATTGTAATGATTACTGGCATAGGCGTGTTATGGACCTTCGTCGCGGCAGCGGCATCAACCATCGTCTCAAAAAGGGTGCCTTCAGAAAAGGCCGCTGACCAATCAAGTGCAGACCCTTCCAAAAAAAACGCGCAGGCCTCCCCGTCCCAGGATTTGTCAAAGCCGGAAAAAGATACAGGTCTGGACACTCAAGGCAACTCAACAGCCCATCTTGCTCCACCGGGGGACAACAATGTTTTTGAGAATGTGGCCAGTCAGAATGCAGCAGTTGGATTGGTCGCGGTGCTGAAAAAGCTCGACGCCAACGATCTCGACCAACTCATAGATTTACTGAAGACTCTAAGAGATGAGCGCGAAAAGGTCGGGAACCTGGGCTCCTCTGCCGTGTGATGGTCATCAAGTCTAAGCCTCGTTAAGAGCAGACCATTCATATGCAGAATGGTTATACCCCATGCTCAGAGTAACTTTTCCTTCCTCAAGCTGCCAAATGCGTAAATAACTTTGCCGCTTCAGAGAATCACTCCAATTGCGAAGGATTACATTTCTAATCGCGGTGTCGGCAGCTGCAGCCGCAGTTGCAATAATCATCGTCATTTCGCTGACGTATTATTCATACCAAAAAGTAGAATTTGCCATTACGGGCATTTCTCTTTCAAATATTGAATTTTCCGCCGGCTCTGTTGGCAGTCTTCTCAATCAGGGTCTCAATGCGCTGTCCGGCAATGTGACAGGCTCCTTAGAATCGCTCATTCAAAGCATCACGGTGAACCTTAGCTTTGCGATTTCCAACCGTGGTGTATTGCCGGTCTATATCCCTGATTTCTCTTATGACCTTTTTATAAACGGCATCAAAATTGGAGAGGGAAAAGGTTCGGCAAACTTGTGGATTAGCCCCGGAGAAAACAAGACCATTGATATAGCGCAGAACCTTCAGGGGAGCAGTATAAAGTCGACAAGCGAATCGGTAATCAAGAGTCAGGGCCTCATGAACGTCTCGGCAAACGGCACCGCCCAAGCGCAGGTATTAGGCATCAGCTTCCCTATGCCTTTTAACGTGTCGAAACAAATCTCACTGCAAAACGAAGTCTCAAAATACCTGGGCCAGAAGTGAAAGGAACGTCCAAGTTCGTAAACTCCCTACCGAGGATGTGCGTGACTCGGAACGGTTTGTCAGTTCTTGACAGACTAGTATTCTTTGTTTCAGAGATATAGCTGCGCAATGAGATGGGGGCCTCAACTTTTGCTATTTCCGAGACCGGCGCGTCTTTGAAATAAGAAATAGCCCAACCAATGAATGGCACGGGAACCGGTTTCGGCGGGTTTGGCTTATGCTTTCGCCTCGCCAGAAGTATCGCTATTTCGCAATCTTATGTCGGTTAGCCGAATCAGCGGCGTCATTGCTATCCATACTATGAATCGAAGCGGAATTTTGCCGAGAGTAATCGTCCAAAACAGCGGCAGCGCGGTCAGTACAAAGATCAACCCGATAACCAGTATCATGTTTCTTCCGCTCTTTATCGGCCGAATCATGCTGCTCTGGACGAGTCCTTTTTCTTCATTGACCAAGACGTGTGTAAAGTAGGCCAGAACAAGTCCCATTCCTCCGACATCGAGGGCATAATATGAGCTCGCCACAGGTCCCAGTGACGAAGGAGAGTTTACTTGGGCGGCCAAAATATTGAAAAGGTACGGCTCTAGTGCGACGAGAAATAACAGGAACACGTTCAGATCAAACAGTATGGCCGTCTGAACAGGCAAAGCAGACATTAAAGTCGTATATCTTATCCAGATGCTGATTAGTATAAAGAAACTCAGAGCAAAAGTGCCGATGGCTGTCAGCAGCTGTGAATTGGTCGAAGGCACCGATATGTCGAGCAAATATGCCCCTCCAATAGTTATTGCCAGGCCAAACACAAGATCTGATAGGGTCTGTATTTGTACCCTGGGTGCCTTACGCTTCGGCTTGTTCTCTTTGGACATCTGCTGCGGGCAACACGGCAGCCGTGAAGAACCATCGACGGTAAAACTGCATGGCAAGCATCTGGAGGGTTAACAAACTCGTTTTTGGATTACGTACTTTTTTCCAGCCTTTCCTGTGCCAGATACATTTGCGAATCTAGGCCTGCTCCCCAGACATTGAAATTTCAACCCACAAAAAGTGGGAGAATTTGCCCCTCTAGTCTGCTACTAGGAGGCCTCAACCCAAATAATGTCAGAGTCCCTGTCGATCCTCCTGTTGCTCGAATCATACAATGTCGCATAGACATTGTAGAATCCTTCCTCCTTTGGTGTAATATGTGCAGTATACGATACTTCCTCGCCGGGAGACAATTTCTTTGTCTTTATTGTCGCAAGCTCCTCATACTTGCCGGAGGGCGTGTCGGCCCAAAACCTCAGGTCCAGCGCGCCACTATTGCTGGTCACTCCCTGAACGGTCGCCTCTACCTCAAGCTCCTTACCTACCGCTCCGTAGGGGTTTGATACAAAGATGCTCTCAAGTTTAGCCGGCTCGCCTGTGACTTCCTCTTGGACCCACGGGGAATCCCAGATAAACGGCGGCGCCCTGCCCTCTTTGTTTCCCTTTACTGTGATATACAGATGGCTCCTTGACGTTGCATTTACCTGAAAGTTCAGGAACCGCTCTTCATTTGGAGCAAGTGCTGGAATGTAAGCGCTCGGGGTATCCACGGATAGGTGAAACGAGTCAAGCGAATGAAGTTTTACGTCAAGCTTCTGCAGCATGTCCATTCCAGTGTTTTTGAGCCGCAGCGTCACCCATTGTTCGCCTCTATCCAAGATTTCCGGTGTTATCTCGTATTCGAACGGATCCTTGTTTCTTATCATAACCACCACTAAGTATTTCGATATTTACGGATTAAGACTCAACAAACCCTCCTCTTTTGACGGAAAAATCAGGGGGAGAAAATGCATTATTGTTTTCTGATCGAAAAAGCCGGCATGTCATAGTCATCATGCTCCGGCACAATGCTAGTTCCACGATAGATACTGAAGCCCGCGCTGCAGGCACAGATTGCAGTGCTGCGCATCGTACACCACTCTGTTATTAGGCAATCATGAGAAACGGTATCATGGGGCAAACGACCCACAACAGGCGCCAAACACTCGGCTGGATACTCAAAGGTCTGCTCACCTTGTTTGCCATAGTTGCAATTATTGTGATACTTGGTTTCCTAGGCATAGTTGCCATCGCGTCTTTTTTCTTTAATCCCTTCCTCTTAATCATAATAGGGTTGGCCATTCTTGCAATCTTTGCAATGATGAGCAAACAATAGGGATTAGACAGGCAGTCTGACGTCAAAAGTTGCAACAAAGACAGGCTTCACCAAATGCAAGCCAGATTACCGGAAGACTCCTATCTTACCCTTAAATCAAATCGTAGCTCCCTAATTGAGGCTATGAAGAAAGTCGAAATAATTACACCGAACGGTCACCTGACCGAAGTGCACGCCGTATTAAGGGACATGAATGTCAGGGGCATGAGCCACTACCCGATAGAGGGGGCGGGAAGAATCAAGGCAGAACCAGTTGTTGAGAGCACGCATCCCACTGCAATGCCAGAATACATAATGAGACACAAAGTTGAGGTCGTTGTCAGGGATACACAGGTAGAGCCTCTAATCAAGAAGATCGAGGAAAAGTTTCGCGACGACCCACAGGGAGGCAAAATATTCGTTATGGACGTCCCACTCGCAGTGGATATATCCTCCGATGCTCGGGGAGAATCTGCGATATAGGCAAAAAAAGCCCTCAATCAACCTTTTTCAAATCTCAACGCGGAACCAGACTGTTACGATTTTTTCATTAACGCATTGTAAGAAAATGATAACCTGCAAATAACGACTAAGTGTTTCGAGTAGCGCATACTTGCAGGTCGCTGCATTTAGGACGGCTCGACCCAGATCATGTCTGACGCCCTATCGACTCTCAGATTTTTTGTATCTGACAGCGTGGCGTAGATATTGTAGTATCCCACTTCCTTGGGCGTTATTTTTGCGGTGTAGGCTACTTCCTCGCCGGGAGAGAGTTCCTTTGTTTTTATGTTTGCCAGCTCTTCATACTTGCCGGATGGCGAGTCCGCCCAGAATTGAAGATCTAGTCCTTCTCCGATTTTGCTTTGGCCTCTGACCGTCGCCTCTATTTTGAGCTCCTTACCTACCGCTCCGTAGGGGTTTGATACAAAGATGCTCTCAATTTCTGCCGCTTGGTCCACAACCCGCGCAGATATCCAGGGTGTCTCCCACTCGAACCTCTCATTCTTCTCTCCCTTGCGGCACCGGACGCTAGCGTACAAATCGCCGCTTGCGAATACATTTACCTTAAAATAAGCAAAGCCCTGCTCGTTCGGAGGAAGGTTCGGGAGATAACCTTTCTGCTCGTAGAGAGTGATGCTAAGTGTGTCAAACGAGTGCAGCCTTACATCTAGCTCACGCATTTCCTCGCTGCCCGAGTTCTTGAGTCGAAGTGTCATCCACTGCTCACCTCTTTCCGGTGATTCTAGCGTTAGTTCATACTCAAATGGAAATTTTGTCCTTATCATGTTCTGCTCTAAATACTTCGGTATTTACGGATTAAGAGACATGGCACCCGCTATAACTGATGGAAAAATCTGGGGGCAGAAATTAAGGTGCAGTTACTCTGACGCCAGCCGCCGAGCCATGCCGGCCGTTATGGTGTGAAAAATGTAATCACCAGATATCGAGATATCCCGACGATTCATGTGCACCAAGATTGCCATAATGATCAGGATTACATTAGTTAGAAATTGTTCGGCCAATCAGTGATTGTACGGACTGTTAGGATTCATTGTAAAAAACCACGTTCGTGCTTATTTCATGTAAGGACTAATACAAGATACCTGTCGTCGGGCGCAAGGGGCGGGCAGAAAAAAAGTTACTTCACCAGGATTGCATCTACCCCGACCCCTCGCGCTTTTAAAAAATATTTCCGAATTCTTAGATTAACCATTTTCTTATTTTGATTGCGAATTGCACTCATCGATCAAAACACGCGATTTTACAATTGGGTCCATGGCGTTAGCCGTCACAGTGTCTGCCTATATTGGAGGCGTCTTGTCATCGAGGGCAGACCGCCTTGCGCAGCAGCGGTTGACACAGTGAGGTCAGAACATGGCATTGATCGCCCGCCCGCATAGTGTACTGAGTCGGATGTTTTCTTTGCAAACGGCCACCGTCAGCGAGACTGGGCAGATTATTTAATTGCATTTTCTGCCCCACTGTCTGGGGTCACTGCCGCTTTTGCCACCCTGACTTATAAGGACAAGAAAGACGCAATACACGCCTTGTAACGAGCGGAGTCGCTAAAGCAAGACGCCGAACGCGCGGGTGGAATGCCACCTACTCTGCTGGCGCGTATAGGTTTTCTAGAAGCATGTGGTAGCAATACTTGGAACTCTCCTTAAATGGAATGTATGACTTCAGATTCTGCCAATGTTAGGGATGAGAACTTTACTGGCGTTTGTCTCGATAGTCATGCTCGCGGGCGCAGGATTGACGTTTGCCGCCCAGGCACAGCAGAATTCTTCGACGTCCAATTCCACGTCACCAAGTGCCAATACTTCCATCAACTCTTCCCGGCTGGCAAATGCCACCGCAGGCAGACTGCTGGCCGCAAATAATTCGACAACTACGGTAAACGTATCAATCCTACCTAACGCGCAGAACCTTGGAAACCATTCGTATTCTCCGAATCCTGTAAACGTACCTGTAGGAGGAACAGTTCACTGGACAAATAACGACAGCGTTATGCACACTGTCACTTCCGGTAACGGGAGTTCGGATCCCAGCATGGGAAAGGTATTTGATTCCGGCCTGACAGGTTCTAGCGTACTAAAGCCGTCGGGAACCTTCTTTCATACCTTCCAGAGCGCTGGGACATACCAGTACTTCTGCCAGGTCCACCCAACAATGGTTGGCAGGGTGATCGTTGGCGGAGCAACGTCTGCCGTTCCTGAATTTCCCACTGCGAATATAGCGCTCCTGGTGCTAGTCGCAATAATCGGAGCAATCATAATCTTTAGCAGAATCAAGAGCCAGGATATTAGTCTGGGCTCCCGTGCAGAATAGATATCACGGGCTGCTTTGAATGTTTCATGCCGGCGATACGAAGCAAGGATCAGTGACCGCCTTAGCACGTGCCAATAATACATCCATCAACCACACATAAAACATTGCACATTTTCGCGTTGTGAAATGTAGAAATATATTCAGAATATTTGTTTTCGCAATTTACGAAGGCTGTTTTATGATCTTTTGCCTACTGGCAAATTTGAAAGCTAGTACAATGATTATGGCAGTGACGCCGCTCGAGTACGCGGCGATTAGCAAGAGCGTTTCTGTATTCATTGCCATGTCTAACCATACTAGGTCGTTTCTGATAGAAAAGCACTTCTGTCTCATTTGCGCGCTGACGAGCAAGTACCAGAAACTGGGGAGATGGAAAGGTAGTTGCGCAGCCGGAATGAAGTCGGATGGCAACTCCAAAGTTTTTCAAAGGTTATGTTTTGGTCGGTTCATTATCAATATACGTGACAACTATACTTATGAAAAAAGCATATTCGCAAGAGCAAAAGGGCGGTTTAGAAGTCTAAAATAACCGTAATCCGCTGACACAACAGCATCTTTCGGCTGGCAATTTTCTGTACGGCAGATTTCGGATGACCAAACCCAAGGATTCTAACCCTACAAGCAAGATCCGCGCGGCAAAGGCCGACTCGGTAATCATAGAGTGTAAACCACCTGAAAGGATTGCAGGCTATTTATCGTTAAATGCGGGCCAGTCGGTTGAATGGATCACCATTGAAAAGGGCGGCGAGCGATGGGTCGACCTCAGGCGCATTATAGAGTAAACCACGCTCAAACATCTATGCCTACTTTGCATTTTTGGGCTGCTTTTCCCCCCTACACTGATTCATCATTTTTTGCCGTTTCCGGCTTGCTTTGATACCTTGCAAAGTTTATGAGCTGTCCGGTGCGGTCTAATTATTGTGCCTAGCATAAGTGGCGTGCATTTAATCATCGAGAGCGAGAATCCAGACGCAGACGCAGCCTTTTTCCGAGACACAATGGCCTTTAAGCACGTTGACGCCGGAAGTGGATTTCTCATCTTCAGACTGCCTCCTGCTGAAGCAGCATTCCATCCCGTTGATAGCAGCGGTGATGACAAATCACGAAATGGGATTTTCCTAATGTGTAATGACCTTAAGAAAGAAATGGCAAATCTACGAAGCAAGGGTATCAAATGCAGCAAGCCAATAAACGCACGATGGGGAACCGTTACAAAGATTCAGCTGCCAAGCGGAATCGAGATCGGCCTCTATCAGCCCAAGCATGTCAGACCGGAATAATGCTCAAGCCGTCATGACCTTTCCAACTAGATACCTGTCGTAATTGAGCAGGGCCGACTGTTCCTTTTTAAACGTCGCTTCAGAGCTTGCTTTTCTTCTTGGACCTGCGGCTGTGCGTACTTCTGCCTGCGTGTTCTGGCTCACAGAATAAAATTTATGGCCAGTTTCCTTGTTCATTAGCAATATATGCGCGTAAGTTTGATTTTGTTCCCTTGACCATCCGTTCTCAGCGCACCTTTGCATTGGCAGAAAACTCTTTTGCTCCAAGTGGTGACCAGCCCGAGGCTATCGAGAGGCTTGCAAAAGGTGCTTTGTCAAAAGGTAGGCAGACGCTCCTCGGAGTAACGGGGAGCGGCAAGACCTTCACCGTTGCAAACGTCATTGCAAAGGTTAACAAAAATACGCTTGTAATATCCCATAACAAGACACTCGCCGCGCAGCTGTACGCGGAATTCAAAGAGTTTTTTCCGCACAACAACGTGGGATACTTTGTCAGCTTTTACGACTATTACCAGCCGGAGAGCTACTTGCCTCAAACCGATACCTACATCGAAAAGGACACCGATGTCAACGAAAAGATAGAGAAGATGCGCCTTGAGGCGACTGCCATGCTGATGTCAGGCGAGCCGACCATTATAATAGCGACGGTGTCATGCATCTATTCTCTAGGCTCCCCGGTAGAGTGGGAACAGAACGCTCTTACCCTCTCCAAGGGCTCGACGATAGAGCGCAGGCTTCTAATTCACAGTCTTGTCGAGTCGAGGTACGAGCGAAACGACCTTTCGCTTGTGCCAGGAAATTTCAGGGTTAAAGGCGATACAATCGACATAATCCCCGGCTATTCTGACGACGTCATCAGGGTGGAGCTTTTCGGCGACGAAATTGCGCGAATTGGCATATACGATCACGTAACCATGAAAAAGCTTCGAGATGTTGATACGGTCAAGATATTCCCTGCCAAGCACTATATCACGTCAGACGACGCAAGAGAGCGCGCAGTGCAATCGATAAACAGGGAGCTTGCCAGTTGGCTTCCGCAGCTCCCGTCAGAACTTGAGCGCCAGAGGCTCGCATCGAGAACCAAGTACGACCTTGAAATGATTCAGGAGCTTGGATATTGCTCCGGGATAGAAAACTACTCTCGGCACTTTGACGGCAGGTCGCCCGGACAGCCTCCATTTTGCCTCCTTGACTTTTTCGGCAACGACTTTCTGCTTGTAATTGACGAGTCTCATGTCACCCTGCCTCAGCTTCACGGCATGTACAACGGAGACCATACGCGCAAAAAGCTCCTCATAGACTACGGGTTCAGGCTGCCAAGCGCGTTTGACAACCGTCCGCTGCGATTTGAGGAGTTCGAGAGATACCTGCAGAACGCAATTTTTGTTTCCGCAACTCCGGGACAGTACGAGCTCAGCTCGAGTAAGCAGGTAGTCGAGCAGCTGGTCAGGCCCACGGGGCTTGTCGACCCCAGAGTCGAGGTGAGGCAGACAAAAGGCCAGATAGAGGACTTGATGGCCGAGATATCGCGCCGGGCGCAGGCGGGTCAGAGGACGCTTGTTACTACGCTTACCAAACGGATGGCAGAGGACCTGGCGGAGTTTCTTGCCAAGAACAAAATCCGCGTGAGGTACCTGCACTCAGAAATAGAGGGTCTGGAGCGGACTGAGCTTATCCGCCAGCTGCGTCTTGGCGAATTCGACGCGCTTGTCGGCATCAACCTGCTCCGCGAAGGTCTTGACATCCCAGAGGTCTCGCTCGTTGCGATACTTGACGCAGACAAGGAAGGATTTCTGCGAAACACTACCAGCCTCATCCAGACGTTTGGCAGGGCGGCAAGAAATCTTGACGGCCAGGTGATAATGTATTCAAACAACTTGACTGACTCTATGAGGCAGGCAATGGAAGAGACTGAAAGACGTCGAAAGCGGCAGGTGGAATACAACGTGCGCCACGGCATAACCCCGAGGACTATAATCAAGCCAGTTCCGGAGGGAAGCGCGGAAATCGACGGAATCGAGGTAAGTACAAAGTCAATGGCAAGAAACGACCTGCTGACCTTGGCTATTGAGACGGAAGCTACAATGAAAAGGTACGCCGAGGACCTTGACTTTGAAAAGGCAATCTTGTTTAGGGAAAAACTGACCAAAATCCGCAAGGTGCTTGGCGAAGAAAACGCAATCGAAGCGAGCTGAGAATCATTGCACGACAAGATAATAATCAAGGGTGCAAGGCAGCACAATCTAAAGAACATCAGCCTAGAGATACCAAAGAACAAGCTGGTCGTAATCACCGGCCTTTCAGGGTCAGGAAAGTCGACGCTTGCTTTTGACACCATATACGCCGAAGGGCAGAGGAGGTACGTAGAATCCCTGTCTGCCTATGCGAGGCAGTTTCTCGAACTCATGGACAAGCCCGACGTGGATTCCATCGACGGTCTCTCCCCGGCAATATCCATACAGCAAAAGACGACAAGCAAGAACCCGCGCTCCACTGTGGGGACGGTCACGGAAATTTACGACTATCTCCGGCTGCTCTTTGCCCGCATCGGCATTCCTCACTGCCCCAAATGCGGAAGAAGAATCGCCAGCCAGTCAGCAGAGTCGATAGCAGAATCGATTATGAAATCCTCTGCAGGAAACACGACAATGATGCTTGCCCCGGTAGTCTCGGCGAAGAAGGGCACCTACGAGAAAATCTTTGAAGAGCTGCTCCAGCAGGGCTTTTCAAGGATACGGCTTGACGGGGAAATTACTCGGCTTGAACAGGAAGAAGGCGATTCAGGACAGGAACGAAAGGGCAGGTCGCGCTTTCCAAAACTTGACAAGCAGAAGAAGCACTCGATTGAGGTCATTGTTGACAGGCTCAAGCCATCCCAGGAAGAAAAGAGCCGGCTTTTCGAGTCGGTGCAGACCGCGCTCAAGGTTGGAAACGGCGTGGCTCTTGTTTCGATTGACGGCAAAGACTCGATGTACTCGCAGAGAAATGCATGCCCCATATGCGGCATAAGCCTTGGCGACCTTGAGCCGCGTACGTTTTCATTCAACTCGCCTTTTGGAGCCTGCACCGAGTGCAACGGGCTTGGCATAAAGACAGAGTTTGACCCGGACCTTGTAATCCCAGACAGGTCAAAAAGCATCCTCGACGGAGCAGTGCGGCCATGGTCCGGTCACTTTGCAACCTTTAGATCTTCAATGCTGCGAGACGTCGGCAGGAAATTCGGCTTTGACCTTGCCACCCCTATTTCAAGACTCACTCAAAGGCAGCTTGATGTCATACTCTATGGAACAAGCGAGCGTATACAATACAGATACGAGTCCCGCAGCTCCGATAGCCGGTGGGAATACCATGGCGCCTTTGAGGGGGTCATTCCGAACCTTGAGCGAGTATTCCGCCAGACTGAGTCAGATTCCAAACGCGAAGAACTCTTGGCGTACATGCGCGAGAGGCCCTGCGAGCGCTGCCGCGGCAGGCGGCTGCGCGACGAGGCACTTTCTGTCCGCCTTGGTGACAAGTCGATAATGGATGTCTGCGACCTGTCGATTGACGAGTGCTACGTCTTCTTTCAAAAGCTCGAGCTCACCGACACGGAGCGCTACATCGCACGGACCATCCTAAAGGAAATTGTTTCGAGGCTTGATTTTCTGCGAAACGTGGGCCTGGACTACATCTCTCTTAACAGAATGACCGCGACGCTCTCCGGTGGCGAGTCGCAGAGGATCAGGCTTGCGACGCAGATAGGCTCGAATCTGACGGGCGTCCTCTACGTCCTTGACGAGCCCACAATCGGGCTACACCAGCGTGACAACGCCCGCCTGATTGACACGCTAAAGAAGCTGCGTGATTTAGACAATACCCTAATCGTAGTTGAGCACGACGAGGAGGTGATACGAAACTCGGACTGGATAGTCGATATAGGCCCGGGCGCCGGCGTCCACGGAGGCAGCGTGGTTGCGAGCGGGCCCATTCAGGAAATTCTGTCAAACCCGGCCTCGGTGACGGGAGCGTATCTAAACGGCAACACCACGGTAATAAGCAGGCGCGAAAGGAGAAAGCCGGCGTCCTGGCTCACCGTCCACGGCGCGTCGGAAAACAACCTAAAGTCAATCGACGTCAGTTTCCCGCTCGGGTGCATGACCGTTGTGACAGGGGTCTCCGGCTCTGGCAAGTCCACCCTCGTTAACGACATACTTTTCAGGGCCCTGTCGGCACACTTTTTTGACTCCAAGCAGGCCGCAGGAAGGCACTCAAAGCTCACGGGTCTTGAAAACATTGACAAGGTAATCGGGATTGACCAGTCGCCCATAGGGCGGACACCCCGCTCTAACGCCGCGACTTATGTCGATGCCTTCTCGCCCATCCGCGAGCTGTTTGCAAGAACCGTGGCTGCAAGGGAGCGAGGATACAAGCCGGGCAGGTTCTCGTTTAACGTGTCGGATGGAAGGTGTGAGTCGTGCGAGGGGGGAGGCGTCAAAAAAATAGAGATGCAGTTTCTGCCCGACGTATATGTGACGTGCGACGAGTGCAAGGGCAAGCGGTACAACTCAGAGACGCTTGAGATAAAATACAAGGGCAAGTCGGTCTCCGACGTCCTTGACATGACCATCGAAGAAGCAGCGGCGTTTTTTGAAAACAACTTGGCAATTGTCAAAAAGCTGCAGACCCTTGCCGACGTTGGCCTTGGATACCTGAGGCTCGGACAGCCGGCCACGACGATGTCAGGAGGCGAGGCGCAGCGAATCAAACTTGCCGCAGAATTGTCGCGCCGGGACACAGGCAGGACGGTTTACATCCTAGACGAGCCGACTACCGGCCTTCACTTCGCGGATGTCAGCAAGCTTTTGCACGTTCTAAAAAGACTCGTCGACATGGGCAACACGATTATTGTAATCGAGCACAACCTTGACGTAATCGCCGATGCGGACTGGATAATTGACCTCGGGCCTGAGGGAGGCATGAATGGAGGCACCGTGGTGGCCCAAGGCACGCCGGAGCAGATTAGTGCCTCGCCGGCAAGTTACACAGGCCGATACCTCAAGCCGAAACTTGCCTCAGACCAGCGCGTGCTTGTCAGGCAGTCAAAAGAGCGAGAGATGCACAAGAGCGGAATTGACAGCAATTGACCTTGTAAAGGAAAAGCGGGTTCCCCATTCGCCGGGGGTCTACATCATGAAGGACGCGCAGGGATGTATTATCTACATCGGCAAGGCAAAGGACCTCTTCAAGCGCGTCGGCTCATACTTCGTGGCAAGCAGAAGTTCTGGGGACAGCTGGAAGACCTCAAGGCTTGTCAGCAAAATTGCAGACATTGACTTTATGGTTACTGACAATGAAACAGAGGCGCTCCTGCTAGAGTCAAACCTTATCAAACGCTACAGGCCGGCGTTTAACATTGAACTCAAAGACCAGCAAAGGTACACTTACTTGAAGATAACAGAAGAGTCCTTCCCCCGTCTCCTGGTGGCCCGCCGAAACCGCGCCGGCCAGTTTGCCGGCCCAAAGGGCAAAGTATATGGCCCCTTTGTCAGGGGGAGCTCGAAATTTCTCACGGTGGGCCTTCTCCGAAAGCTGTTCAAGATCAGAGTGTGCGTGCGCCTTCCAAAAACACCCTGCCTTCAATATTTCATAAAGAACTGCGACGCACCCTGCATTGATCCGGGCGTAATGGAGGCGTACGCCAGAAACGTCAGGGAGCTTCGAGAAATACTTGAAGGCAAGCGGAACATCGAGCAGTTTGCACAGACACTTGAGCGCGAGATGCGTGAAGCATCAGACCTTGGGCAGTACGAGCAGGCCAAGGAAATACGCGACACGTTGTTTCGCCTGAACAACCTCAGGGTAAGGCAAAAGATGGAAAAGACCTCGACAAAGAATGCTGATGAGGAATTTATCGGCATACTGCGGGACGGGCGCAGGGGCACTGCCCACGTAATGCTCCTCAGACGAAGCCGCGGAGTCATTAGCGACAGAAAGAAGTTTGAGTTCGACCTCGTGGCGGACAATTCGCTTGATTCGTTTATCCTGCAGTACTATTCGTCGTCACCCAGCATCCCTCATTCAATCTATGCAAGTGAGGCGCCTGAGTCAGAAAAGGCACTATGCGAAGCGCTTGAACGGCTTTCGGACCACAAGGTGCGAATAATAGCCAATGACAGTAGGACGGGGCCAGAAAAAAAGGCCATTCTCGACCTTATCATGAAGAACCTCTCAATTTACGTGGACCGTGGCTACAGCCCGAGCGTCTCGGAGCTAAAAAAGGTCCTGGATCTTTCCAAGGCGCCTGAAGTAATAGACTGCTTTGACGTCTCAAACCTGGGAATGGACATCGCGGTAGGCGCGTGCACCAGGTTTGTCGCAGGCAAGCCAAGCAAGTCGGGGTACAGAAAGTTCAAGATAAAGACCGTGTCCGGCCAGGACGATTTTGCAATGGTTGGAGAGCTTGTCGCAAGGAGGTATTCACGTGAGCCTTTTGACGCGCTGCCGGACCTAGTCGTAATCGACGGTGGGAAGGGCCAGCTTGCAGCCGCCATCACCGCCCTTGAGAACCTTGGAATCGCGGTAATCAGCCACAGCACTTTTAGAAGCAACGAGATGCCTGCTCACGCTGGAGAGTTCCCCGAGAACTCTATAGAGTGTGTCTCACTTGCAAAGCAAAACGAGGAGATATTTGTGAACGGCAAGAGCCAGCCACTTCGGATTCCAAGGAGCAACGAGGGATTGCGGCTGCTGCAGCACATCAGGGACGAGGCTCATCGCTTTGGTCTCGCGTACAACCGGCAGTTGCGCAGGATAGAAAAATCCTGATTGCCGGCCTAATCGACTTTTACGCTTTCGCGCTTGCCAGAGCGCCCGAGCTCCTGCTCACCGAGTTCAATGTACTTGCCAATTGCAGCATCGGCCGACTTGGCGCCAATTTGGGCAATTCTCGATAGGGAGACAGTGAGCTGCAGCCCCAGCTCAAGCGCGAGTTTGCCAGCCGCAAATGGGAGTATAATCCATGACTCGGGACCTTGACCGTTTCTTGTTTCGACCATGTCTTTACTATTGCACCTCGACTGAATTAAAGATTGGTGTGACTCCCGCCCGCTGACCCGGAAGCTATTATGAGCCAGCTCCGTGCTTGGCCTTTCTCCCGGGCCTAAATAGCAACAGCCGGTGAACGGAGCCGAAACCCGGCGGGCCGTTTCGCGGGCGGGCTGACCTAGAACGCGCATTAAGCCATAAAAGAGCTCCTCATGCGTGACGGGTTTCCCGTCATGGGCAAGCATACTTGCAGACGGGACTCAAGACTAAAGAGCAGGTTCAACGTATCAGAGGCGGTGGAATGTAGAGATGGACACAGACCATGTTCCGGAGGACGGCTATATGCTCCACTTTGGCAGTCTGGCAAGCAGGCTTGAGACTTACCTGAGAAAAAACGGCGTCCCTTGCAAGGACGCCGACATAATTATCGAGGAAATTTCTGCCCAGTATGTCTCAAAGTTTCAAAGCCCGGCCCAGAAGTTCTTGGGGTCAGCTTTGAAACAGGACCCAGCGAAGGTGTTTGTGGACTCTGCCATAGAGGCGATCGAGAAATTCCTTCCAGAGGCTGCAGACACCTTTGGTTCACGCTCGAGAATTTTCGAATCATTAAAGTAAACGGAACGGACATGAATAGCAGACCATGCAAAGCAATAATAGTTGTTTTCAGGCTCACAATTCTGTTTGATAGTTGGAGTCCCAAAGGAGATAAAGGACTATGAGAACAGGGTCTCACTCGTTCCAAGGTCGATAAGCTCTCTTACCAATGCGGGCATCAGAGTCATTGTCGAGGCTGGCGCAGGGGCCAGGAGCGGCTTTTCCGACGACGAGTACTCGGCGGCTGGCGCGACTGTTGTAAGAACCGCTAGTGAGCTGTATTCAGGCGCAGACCTGATCGTCAAAGTCAAGGAAATCCAGACAGCAAGGGACGAGGCAAAGATGCTCAAGCCCTCGCACGTGGTATTTGGTTTTAACCATTTCGAGTCGAGCAAGGAGCTGACCGACGTCGCGGTGCGTTCCAAGGCGACTTTCATCTCATTTGAAAAAATAGTAGACGTCAATGGCCAGACGCCCATCCTGATGCCCATGAGCAGGATTGCAGGCTCGATGGCGGGACTTTGGGGCGGATTTCTGCACAATTATTCCTTCAGACACGCAAAATCAATCAGGTTAAAGACCGGCGCCGACGAGACTAGGAACAGGTTCGTCAAGGAGTTTGAGCGCATCCTCGACGGCAACATCGACGACGACCTAAAGGTCAAGCTCTCACTCCAGGACAAATCCGTCGTGATATTCGGAGGCGGCACTGTGGGAGAGGCGGCGGCCAAAATAACTGCCGCTCTTGGCTGCAAGCTCACAATCATAGAGAAGAGGGATTCTCGGAGGAAATACCTCGAGGAGCTGCGGTTTCCCCGTCTTTCAGTCAACCAGGCGGCAGACTTTGACACCCTGAGGGGCTCAACCGTCATTATCGGGGCAACATACGACAGGGACAAGGCGGACAGGATGATTAGCGAAAAACTTCTCAAAGAGATATCAGAGGTGCGCAAGAAGATAATTATCGACGTATCCATCGACCAGGGAGGAAACTTTCCCTATTACGACATGGACGGGAAATACTCACCTTCGGCAATGTCGAGCATTCTAAATCCCGCACTAATCGACCAGCTTGGAAACATCTTTGTCAGGGTTCCAAACATCCCCTCCATTGTCCCACAGTACGCGTCCTCCGCGCTGTCTTCGGTAGTGAGCAGGTACGTCATAGACCTTGCTCGCGGAAACGAACCCGGCGAGCTTCACACTGCGATTAGCATCAAGGCGGGCAAGATACTAGACGAATCCATTACAAAAGCGCACAGCTTGTAGCAGCCAGTACTCGGCCTCACTGTCCGAAGAATCTATCTGAAAACGGTTCCGTTTACGATTTAAGCAGGCAGGCAAGCTTTGTCTCGGATTATATGCTTTGCAGAAAATGCCAAATGCTTATTGAAACGGCCTACAACGACCTCTGCTTTGACTGCTACAAAAAGGAAAGGACCCAGCGCATACACGCAAGCTCGGCGCATTAGAACAGTCAGGACGAGAAAAGGAAAGGGCTGTGCCTTTCAGCTCCTTCCGCCCTTGCTGGCGCTTTCCTTCCTCTTGTCTTCTGACATACCGGCGGACCCTCTGCCGCCTTGGCCTGAACCGCCACGATTCGATCCGCCGCCATGAGAGGCTTCACCGCCCTTTCTGCCTATCTCTGCCATATGCTGCAGGTCCTGCGAAACAGCTTCTCCGCCTTTGCGACCGATTTCAGCCATGTGCTCTCTGTCCTGCGACACGGCCTCGCCTCCCTTTCTTGCGACGCGCTCCTTTGTCTCTTCGTCTGCCGATGCCAATCCCCTATTGTCTGATGTCATGACCAAGTCTCCTAACCATAGTATTAAGTCGCTGTAGAGGAACATGATGAACCAGCACTTTAGAACAGCAGTCAGTCGCCGTAATTGGGATTCTTCTCTGACGGATGTTTTTCAGAAATGTATTTGAAAATAAGAGTGGGGCCGAAGGGACTTGTCGCAAATTTGAGGTGAAGCCCAAAATGGTGTCAGTTCATGCAAAAACTAGTAGTTGCTAATACGCACGCTCTACTTACTTGTTTCCAAAGCCAAATTCCTGGTCAAGCAGCCTAGAGAATACTGTTATTCTTGATAGAGCCTCGTGTATTGGCAGATAGTCAGGTTCTGCCAGGATAAGGCTCCGCAAGACGCTATGTTCAGGTAGCATTTTGAGCGCAGTCTTCTTCAGCTCTACTAGGCTGACCATTTCCTTCCATGCGTCCGGTCGCCTGTCTGCTAGAGCCAGTTTCTCCATCACCGACGGATATTACAGAGGGACATGCGTGGAATTACTGCGCGCATACCTTGCTCTTTGCATGGCTCACGCAGCAGATTCATTCATACAAACGCGTCACTATTGCCTTCTTCCTTCTTTCTGAGAGCATTCTCGGACTCCTTTTCATCCGCTTTGAGTGGTCTAGCGGATGTCCGCATGTCTTTGAGCGAGTTTTTCAGCTCCCTCAGGGTCAGTATGCTTATCCTATTCGGATATTCTTTAACAAAAGCAAGCAGATGCTTGGTGTACTTTGCTTCCTGGTCTTCGTTTGGAACTATTACAACTTCCGATTTTCCTGGCTCTTGCTTTAGCGTTTCAGTCAGTCTTCTTTCCAGATTTTTCGTATTGTTGTTCGAAAGCCCTGTCTCAATCTCAAAGTTAAAGCCCTTCGTCTCTAGGTCCGGGTTGCTGAACTCCCCGGAAGTCGCATAATGCTCTATCTTGTAAACTCTGCCTATTGCATCCCTTGTCTTTGCCTGGAGATACGAGTGCAACTGACTGACATTGCTCCCGCGCAGATAGCAGAAACTGAACGCGCTTTGCTCCTCGAACTCTTCAATTCTGATTGTCCCAGCTATTCCGGAGTTTACCAATTTCTTCAGAGTCTGCGAAACGGCAAACTTGACATCGTTGTATGGGACGTCATTGTGCTTCTCAGCTAACTTGTTGATGACATCTTTCTGGTATGCAGGGAATAGGCTTGTCAGCTCCTCTTCAGCGATTACAACCTTTTCCTTTGGCTTCTGCTCATCCCCTCCCCCTGCCGCGCCATCACCCTTACCACCACTAGCGCTCTGGCCAACCTCTACGCTTGCTGCCTTTTCCTCTTCTTTTTGTTGCTTCCTCACTTCCTGATGTAAATCTGGCTTGGGCTCAAGCTCCAACGGGGGCACTTCGACTTCTACTATAGGTGCTACAAACTTGAACACCGGGACATACTCTGAGAATCTCGGAAACTGTATGTCGATGAACTCATACGCGGAGAGCTGCGATAACGCGTGGTGGAGTATTGGATTGATGCCCCTCACGATGGACAGGTCCGCGCTGCCTGTCTTGAAGCACAGGATGCTCGCAAAGTTCTGAAGGCTGGCCTCCCGTATCTCGCTCAATGCCTGTGTTACAACTATGAGCCTGCCCCTGTGGCGGATCTCCTTGCTCATTATGTGGATTATCGAGTGCTCCTGTTTCGTGACCCTGTGCGCTTCGTCCAGAACTATAGTAATTCCTGAGCGTCTGCCTGCCTCGATGTCAGCCCAGAGCTGTCTCAGTGCTAGCTCAGAATAGTATGTTTTTGCCTGCGTATTCGGCAAGCCCGAAAAGTCGAGCACCACACTCTGCTTATCGCCAATCTCAATCGGCCTCTTCGCAGTCTCTATCACCAATTGCTTTGCGTTAAGCTCGATGTTCGCCAGCGTCTCTTGCTGATTCTTTGTCACCTTCTTTTTCATTGCCTCCAGCACTTCGAAGAACTTTTTCCACGACCTATCGTTCGACGCATTGGTCTCAGTAACGATTTCACTGAGCAGCGACGCAGTTGCCTGCAGCTGTATCCCGGTAGTGACTCTTTCTAGGAAAGTGGTAAGGTATGCTTGAGAGAACGCGTCTGCATCTGCAAAGATGTTAGGAAACGTGCTCGGAGCATCCACCCTCGCGATTCCTGCCTTGAGCGCTTCGTCGTTCGGTTTGAACGAAAACGCGATGATTTGCTGCTCATCCCTAATCGAAACGATCACGTTTTTGACAAGCACGCTCTTGCCACCGCCAGACGATCCGGCTATCGCTATATTGGAATTGGTCTTCGCACGGACCAGCGAGAGCATGTCGATAGGAAGTATGCTGGTGTCGAACCTGGTGAATAGCGATTCGCTTGCTTCCTTGCGCTGTTCTCTGGCGAGCGCGGACTTTGGGAGTATCACATAGAGAAGTACGACCTCTCCGTTGAATTTCGGACTGATCCTGCGCTCCCTGTAAAGGTCGCCATCCTGCAAAAATTTGGGCCAATGGAATAACGGCGGCCTAAGCACTTTGTCCCTGTCGAGTAGTTCCTTGTAAGTCAGTCGATGCGTTTGCTCACCTGTGTCTAACATCAGAAAATCGCCTTTTATCCTATTATTCCTGACCCGGATCTTCGGTTTCTCCTGGCTCTTTCCTTGTGAAACTGATAACCCTGTGGCCCTTGTAAGTGACAGACACTTTTGCATCCGGCTCCTCTTCTTCAGACTCAGTGAGGACCGCGACTATGACACCACCAGCGCCGATCACAGAACCGATTCCCGTTAGCACTTGCCAAGCCCAAAAGTCCTTCAGTGTAAACACCTTGCCGTTGAACACTGTCGGGAGGTATGCGTAATCGCCTGTTTCTGTGTACGGAATAACGAATGCCCAGGCAGAACCTACAAAGAATAAGGAAGTGTAGAAGAGCAAGCCCTTATCCATACTCTACCACTCAGAACTTCTCGACTTGGATGTCTCTATTCGGTTGCGCATTGGTCGAAACTTGAAGTGAGTAGTTGACTTTGCGTATGATGCCCTTCTGCTGCGTAATACTTGCGGTAGAAGTAATGACCGGGTTTGATACTATGACAAACTTTTTGATGTTCGGGTCTTTGCGGAACGTCTCGGCAATCTGCAGATCTTGCTTTGCGAGAGACACCGCTTTCTCTGAAGTTCCGCACACCTGGTCAAGTATAGTGTGTATCAGGCTGTCTTCGTGCCTTGCAACTTTGCCGCCCAGAGTGACATACACTTCGGGCCTCGAGATTGTTTCAGAGAGCTCCTCAGAGCTCAAATTATTTCCTCCATGTGTAGACACTCGAAGTTAATCTATTAGGAGAGTGATGGCGTATGTGTCTAGACGCGCAGTTGTAGATCTATGCGTATTGAACTATGCCTCTGTTGCTGAAGAGGCGAAGTTTGAATGTCTATACATGTCATTCGGAATAGCTCCTATTTCCCTTAGAATCTTGATATGCCTTGCAATTGTTTCAGGTGTTACAGAAAGCATTCTGGCAATAATACCCATGCTCCTAGGGGGATTTGCTCTAAGCAGAGGCATCAAATAATCAAAATCGAAGGAATGGCGTCGTCTTATCTCTATGATCGTAATCTGTCTGCGTGACCTTTTCATCCTATAGTATTCGAGGAGGAGGGTTGCAAGCTCTTCATCATTAGCGAATGTTTTGAGTCCGGTACCTTCGTCCAAGAAAACCGGCAACCGTCCTCACCATACGAGCCCGCTATCAAAATTGGGGTACTTCTGCTTATGGAACCTTAGCCTGTGGTGTATGACACAATAATCGTGCACATCCCAGCCATATGGGCCGCAGTCACGACAATACCAAATCTTGAATTCCTTAGAGCAGTTGGGTTCCCGGCACGAACGCATATGATGTATACCAGATGTATACCATAATAAAAACTCTACCCCCTTTTAAGCTCCTTCTTTATGGTCTTCAAATCGGGTTGAGGCACCTTTTCAAAAATCAACCGACCATTCTTGTCGACTTTAACGTATAGGTTTGTTTTAGTGGTGATTTTGAGAAATTCCCTCTCCTTTTTAGGGATAGTAATTCCCAAGGTACGCCCATGTACAAAGGGCTTAACTATGGGGTATAGCACTTCGGTTTGCACATCCAAATCATCACGGTTTTCTTTTTGGCCGTCTTTTTCAATCAATATATCACCAAATAAATTCACAATTTCGCGAGATAGCTCCTCTTGTTGTGCATGGTATTCTGCTCGGGTTCTCACATCGAGCTCTTCTAATAGAATGAACTTTTGCCATGCTACGAAACCTTCTGCTCGGCCGTTCTCATTTTTTCGAAATGAGACAAGAACCTTGCCGTGTTCTACAGCCGGGCGAGCGAACACTTTGACATCCTGAAAATCTACGTTTTTTTGACCTTTTTCCTTGCAAAAGACTACAACTCCGTAATCGGTATCAATGAAAAGTGCATCAATTGAGTCCTTGTGCACAATGTTAGTAAATTCATCAATGTCATCAATCACCATGGGATCCACATACCGTTCGGTTTTTGGTGCGTTCAGAAAGTCTGGTGGAAACTCAAAAGTTCTGATTGATACCTTTCTTTTTACTTCAATTTGTTTATCAGTCGTTCTCGGTTGCTGAATAGGCAGCTTTGCCTTCTTATCGTCCAATTATCAGTGATAAATGATTCTTTATCATTCTTATTCTTTCGCTTAAAGTTCGTTTTTACATTGGGATACCCGGATGCAACAGGTGTTTCGCTTAGGGTCGATTCAAGTTGATTAGCAGGTATAAGGATGAATCTACAATTTGAATTGCTGATCGCTATTCGCTTTTTGCGAGAACGAACAGGGGCCTATCAGCTTCCACAGCATTTGACAGTTCTACGAGAGTCGCAACTGCCTTGATCTTGAACTTCGTAAAGATGTCGATCTCGACCTTTTCGTTCAAAGAGCCAGCTGGCGTTGTCTCCATGGCATCGATCATGTTTCTTATCGCGGCCTCCTCGGGTTCTAAAGTGTGTGCATACCTATTCCTGATTCTTTGGATTTCCCGCACATTGGTGCGATACGGCTCAACTAAAAAACCCGCATGCTCTGCAATCCTTATCTTCAGTTCTAGATTGAAGGCCGGATCCTCAATTGCCTTTGAGGGAAGCGAGAATTTCCTCTCAAGATATTTGTCGAGTATATTCTCGAGATATATGCCAGCTTCGATGAAAACGTCACGCGGACTTGAATCGTCTATAACCCGGTGAATATCGGCCATCTGAAAGGAAGGTTCCATTGAAACTACTAGCGCTAGTTATTGCTCGAAATACTTAATTGCTGCCTCCCGGCTATTTGCTTTGCCATTAGACTTGAAGGCTTCATTCAGCTCCTTTCGTCCGGAATACAAGCGGTCTGATCAGGCGATATTTTGAGTGAACGATAGAATTTAGAAATATTTGGGACAATAAGGTTGATGGCTGCCCAGGCTAAAGGAAACTTGATGTGCGCCAATATATAGAAATATAAGTTAACTCTGACTGTCCTGTGACCAAAGGTATTTTTGCTCCCAGTCTTAGGATATTGTTGAGAGTTCTCGAGCACTTAATGGAAGGTCCAAGTAGTTTGTCCTCGATTCAAATGAAAGGGAGAGTGAACCATTCACGTTGCAAAAAGTACATTGAATGGCTAGAGGATCGGGATTTGGTTGAGTCGCTTGTTGAAAAACGAAAAGCCAAGCTACGACTCACCCCAGGCGGACATCATTTTGCTTTGGTTCTTCTTGGCAAAAAGCCTCAATTGAGGACAAAATAGACCTTTTTCCTGACTGAGGAGTCCTATTCTAGGTCGTATCGAACCTCGAACCTTATTAGCTGTGATTTTTCTGAAGAGGCTACCATGAGAACCAATTTCGGTCTCGTAAGTTCAGCAGTGTTGATGTCAATGCTTGTTTTGACAGCTGGAATCAGCTTGGCATCACTAAATCAACAAGCACACGCTTCTACAAACACCTCTACAATAGTACCGAACATCAACGACCCGGCCTACATAAACAGCGTTCTTCCAGGAGCGATTTCTGATTCGGACCAAGCATTGATGGAACGGATTGCCCTGGCAAATGTCCAAGTGAAAGATGCCCTCGCAGGTAAGAGCTATGAATTCATGTCAACTAGTTACCTGACTGAGAATGTGATGGCAAGCCCGGTGCATTGGGATCCGGTGACTCACCTTAATGTGGCCAACAATACAGAGTTAGCAGTGATCATTGACATGCAGTCCGAGACTGCGAAATCAGTCATATCGGGACCCCTGACAACGGCTTGTACTGGGGATTGTTTACACCACACCTGGGCAGATAACTGGGTGGGCAATGTGGGGTCAACCCCTAATTATCTAGACGTCCAATCTACTGCCCCGTCCTACACCAGAAATCACACTCCGATACACGGCGGACAATCGCTTTATCTTAATGGAATGATGTTAGTATCAGACGACAATCTGCTCTGCACATCCGCTGACTATTACTCGGACTATTGGAACCAAGTCGGATTTAACTGGGACACGAGTTCCGATACCACTCTCGTATATACTGACACCAAACTCGGTTGCATTAATCAGCTAAGTGGTATGACTTACACTAGCGGGCACAACTACAAATTCGAAGTAAATGGAAACACAAACAATCCCAGCACGCATAAAGGATGGACAGTTGCGGGGATCGACCTCAATACATTTGTCGCGTTTACCAACCAATTCAATTATGATGTGAGGTACAGCGGGATAAGATACAGCGATCTGAATACGGGTGTATTTTTCGAAAACCGCGAGTCTCAGGCAAGCGAACCCAACTGGGATACAAACTTTGCTTCAAATCCAACTGCAACCGCCGCGCACTATTCGACGAACGGGGGAAGCACAGTATCTAATTGGCCGACGAGTACTACTGAGGACACCACCTGCAGCGGAGGAACCACTACGCCCAGTGCAGTCATGGGAAGTACCAATCTACAGAGCGGTGGAACAGCGACCTGGACTAAGCACACGATGTACACTAATCTGCCTGCGTGCTAACGTCCCTCTTTTTTTGATTCGCAAATGATATTGGCTGTGTTCACGGGCATTTTGGACCGGTGTCTCGACATTTGGCTAAATGCGGCTTAGATTCGCTTGCATAAGGTTATTTAGCAACGCAATCGGAGACCATCAAAGACTCAATATGATGATTCTAAAGTTAATCCATTCAGCACTTCAGTCTGTTTGCTTAGCTCTCGTGCTAAGCGTTATTCTTTTTGGACAATCGACTTTAATGAACGGCCGGAAAGATGCTTATGCTAATGAACCGTCTCTCACTATCGCAGTCCATAACACGATGTTGCCAACGGTATTTATTATTGGGAACGTTTCGCATCTTGAGAATTCTACGACCGAGCTTCCGATTGACCAAGTCAAAATTGACGTGTTGTATGAAAATGGCTCTCTGTTCAAATCAGAAGTTGTTCCACTAGACACAAAGTCGCATCAATACTCATTGTCGCTTGATTTCACGACTAACGAGACGATTAGTGTTGAAGGCACCAAGGCTTTAGCGCCATCTGGAACCTACAAAATAATAGCAACGTATGGCAAACAGAAGGCGGAGACAACTTATGAACTTCAAGAAACACATTCCCAACCACCAGGCGGTTCGATACCAACCTATTCCTTGAAAGTCGATGGGAAAATGTACACCATTAATTACAAAGTGACCAGCTTTAACGGTAATGGAAGCTCTACTAATTCTCTGAATTCGATCAGCTTGAGCCCCCAGAATAGATCGATGATCCTGAGTATAACTTCACCATTTAATGGGTCTATTGACCTCCATCTGCCGAGATCGCTAATCAATTCGACAAGCGATTCTGCTAGGTATGGCAATGGTAATAGTTCCGACTCTGCATTTCTTGTCGCCGAAGACGGAAGACCTACGCATGAGTTTTTCGACATCGCGGGACCCGAAAATCTAACAAGGGCGCACTACATCTTTGGCCTGAATGCCGATCCAAACTTCCGAGATCTCGAGATTAATTACCCAGCGGGCACAACTCAAATTAGCATAACTGGCACTGAAGTCGCTCCCGAGTTTGCTGAAGGTTTAACCATTCCTTTTGCCGGAGTTGCAGCTGCAATTATACTAGCGATATCGCTAATCCGCCGACGCTATCCGAAGCTATGAGTACTCACAGCCATACGTAACGCGCTCATGTATGCCTCATCAAAGCCTTCTCTTCCGTTACTGCGAACTAGTGCTGACACTACAACACTTTAGAATTGCATCGTGTGCGCACACTTCAGGCTATACATGCACACACTTCAAAAGCACACTAGAAGAGAGTGCAGGTCTCCGCTAGCTGAATAAGACATCACCGCGGGATTTCACTTTGGTGAATACTTCCACATATCCAGACTCAAGTTAAATCGCTCGCTTAACTATAGTAAATCACTAGGCTAGCTGGTTCTCCCTCTGTTCCTATTCTTTGTCTACCTTCCTATTCCGTCTCTATCTTTTCGAAATCAGGAGTTCTCTTTCTAGCTGCTTTGAGGTAATCTGCGGTATGCTGCCAATGCTGATCCGTTCGCTATCGTCATGACTCAGAAACGCGAATTCTCCGTCTTGCTTCGCCGGCTTATCAGACCAGAAATGCCTTGCATAATCGATTGCAACCTCCTCAGCACTCTCGATAGTATTTGCCCTGACTACACGCTTTAGGTAGTATTCATTGTCTGCGTTTGTGACATCGAATACCACCAAGTAAAGCCTGCCTGGCTTGTCCATAGCCTCATTGGCCTTCTTTCCGCCTCTCGCTGGCCTTCCTGCCTTTCTTAATTAGCGAGTCTCTGACTAATACTAATTCTTCCTCGCCGAGCTGCCGGAATACTTCTACAAGCAGTGGCGATACAGCCACAGCCTGCTCTGGCTCTACATCATACTCATATCCCACGATTTGCTTCGCAGTCTCTAACCTCCTTGCAGTCCTTTTCTCAACCTCACCGAGCTGCTTTTGGTTTAATAGCTCGCCTGGCTCAATCTGAGTTCCACGTGCCCTCCTCGACTCTTCGACCAATTCTTTTATCCTGTTGCTTGCTGTCTTCTTGTCTAGTTGTTCTATCTCCGTAGGAGACACACCAAATCTGGCCAAGGTCTCCGCCTGTCGTTCTGTTGGTTTTGTCGTTATAGTTCCGTTCATTTTTCCCACCATTAGCACAATCTATGATTTTGAAGTTCCTTAATCCGATGCGTTTGCTTCGGTTTTCAATCACTTTAGCAGAGCGGTGCGCACACACTTTACAAAGGCCATGTTCACGGTCATTTCATGACACTGCTTCACTCTTCGTTTTTATCCAGATGTTGATTTCATTTTCTTCATTTGAAAGCCTGTCTTCCTGTTCCAGCATACGCTTGTAAGCATGCAACATTCCAATGCTAAGTTGCGAGTAATCGCCTTCAACGCTTTCTGAAATCGTTTCTATTGCCTTCTCATAATCCATCGTTGGAATATAGTCAGCGAGTAGCGAGAGCTCAAACTCGTCAAAATTGCATGCCTCGTCACGTTGCTCAAAAGTCAGAGCATTCAAAGAAGCCTTCCTTCGCTCGAACCTTTGTTCTCGTTCTTCTTTTGTAAGTTTAGATTCCATGTGTGCACGCCTAGTTCCTCATTCCTTCCCTTGCCTGCTTTGCCAGCATAGCCTCGTTCTCAACGTCTTCCTTGTCCCATCTCTTCAGATAGTCGATAAACTCTTTGCTTGTGAATTTGCCATCCCATAATTCCAAGTCGATGTATTTCAGAGAGTTTGTAAACTGCAGTATCGCAGTAGTATTCAGGTATACGTTGGCCAAGGCAACGAACACGTCTCTTTCAGGCTCTGGAGCCTGCTCACATTCCTGCCTATATCTGCCCTGCAAGCCCATTCCAAGAAAATCGAACACTCTGAACTTTGGTATAGTAAGGTCATAAACTGCCTGCTTTATCCCGAGCGTTTCGATGCCGAAATACTCTAGCGTTCCTGCAACTGCGAGAACGTCGTAACGGTTAAGGCTATTTCGAACATCAACCGATGAAGGCTCCTTCCTTTCTCCCTGCTTGATTAATCTGTTCCATAGCTCACTTCTTGGCTCTGCCTTTGCACTTCTTCGTCTATCGATGGTATCACCTTTTGAAACATCCTGATAATGCAAGCGAGTTGGTCTTTGCTTAGAATCAAGTAAGCCCTTCCCAAGCGACTGCCTTCCATAACCTTGAACAGAAATCTGTCATGGTCTGAAATGTCCATCTCTTCCAGCTCCAGTCTATGGTCAGAGCCGAGTATCAAAATCTGTTTCTTTGGTTCGTTCGGTTCAAGATCACTTCCGCATGTTGCACAGACTCTTGGCATGGTATCACTTTATACTCTTTAGTCACTTTAGATTTAAGATTCTTGAGAAATGCTTAGGTTTTACATAGCGTGCAGTTGAACATAAATCACTTTAGAATCGAAAGGTGCACACACATTCTTTAATGCTAGTCTGCTCGATGGGTTTGCTTTAGAAACACGGTGTGCACACAGTTGAGAGACAGGCTGTGCACGCATTCAATATACGATTTATTATCGATAATACCTTTTGAGATGTCTCGAACATATTCTTACAACCTTAAGCCTCGGATGGGCCCGCCGACCCCACATATCCCGTTATGCGGCAGGCAGGCCGGTCACCTTGGCATCTTGATTATAGCCCTGTTGTTTGGCAGGACAGCGCAAAACTCCCAGCCTTCCAGCAGCCATTTTTCAACTTCTTCAGCAGCCACTACCTTCTGGTTATTCCTGTTCGCATCAAGCTTTTGCTTCTGCTTTTCCCTGCCCAATTTGTCGATATCGTCAGACGTGAGCGTGGCCAAGTCTAGCTCCTTTGCTTCTATCTCTTCGTCAGAGTATCCCGCAACTTTGAGGAATTGCCTGTTCATCTGAGACTTCAGCTGGTCGATGTTGCTGCCACTCTTGTTCCAGGTGACCAGATGCTTGTCCGAAGCCTTGCGGAATGCAAAGCGCATCTTTTCAACTACGTCTTCTGGAAGCTTCTTGTTGAGCGTATAGGTATGCTCGATATCGCCAGTGTGGCCCATCCAGAATACGCGGAAATCCCGAATAATGAGGCCGTCCATTTCAGCCACCATCATCCTGGTGTCAAAATACCTGCGGAGGACATAGGGTCTCCATTTGAAGCCGGCCCTTCTGATTGGGCGCCTTATTGCATCAGACAGGTTCACAGTCCGTAGATGCCCATTGGGCCCTCGGCTTGACTGATCCTTCCAGCCTTCATTGCCCTTCCACCAGTCCTGTGTAATCACAGCAGCCTTTGCGGTGATCTTTTCTCCCCTCCTGATGCGATATTCTATGTACTGTTTCAGGTATTCGCACTCCTCAGCTGGAGCGAATGTGAAGTATTGGTGCCCGGCTTTTGACAGGTTCGCCCTGACAGTAATCATTGCTGGTATTCGCGCGAACTGGACAGCTCCACTCTGATCGATGACCATCTCTGGAATATCGTCCATGACCAATCCGTCGTTGCCTTCTGCATCTCCCAAGGACTCTGGCCTTAGTCCTGAGAGTGCTATCAGGCCAGCCGCTGCTTTGGCGCGTGGTGAACCAAAAGAGAATATCTTGTTGGCCTCTTCCTGGCTGGGCACCTTCTCGTCTGCCACCGTTACAAGCTCGTTTCTCCGCGAGATTTTGATCCGCTGATTTACTTGAATTCCGTTGAACGAGAGCCAGTTCTTTACAGGTTTGACGTTGTTTGAGATATACGAACCGCTCTTGCCCTCCTTTTCCAGCGCGGTCACCATGTCAAGGAGAAATGCAGAAGCTCTCTTCTGGTTCATCCTTGCGATGTCTTTTGGGAGGACGTTAAACCGCTTGTGTATCATTCCCATGCGTCTGAACCATTCAAAAGCGGTGTTGGTGCTTCCGCGTTTCACATTTTCATACCATCTTTTGAAATTCTCGTCGTCAAAGAGATACACATACGGCGACTTGGCGAGCTCTGTCACGGCTCAAATACGGACACAGAAGCTAAAAGGGTTTCACTTTGAAAACATGGTGGGGCCGAAGGGATGTATTCTGACGCGGCGCGAGCCGCAATCATTTGAACCCTTGACCCACGGGTTTCTTCTAATCTACCACTAGCCCTTGTGTTAGATCTGGAGCCCGTTGCGATGCCTGGCTTCGCTACGACCCCACACCAGGCGGCGTCTGTGCGCATTCCCTACAGAAGCCAAGTACGTATAAGTCTTGCTCGCCGTTTGCGATTGCAGTTAACCAAAGGAAAGCAGAGGTCTTTTCGCTTAGAATGTTTAGTTAATGCGTTTCGAAATTGATATAGAATTTCGTATTTTATCAGTCCTGTGCCAGAAGAAACCCAGTTGCGGGCCAAGCGGACCCGCATAAAAATTCTCCGGGCACTTGCCAATCGCAACGGATCGGCGGGCTTTTCGGACATAAAGTCATTGACCGGCCTTTCGACCGGGTCGATATACTATCATCTTGAGCGGATGGACAACTATGTGTCCAAGAGCGAGCGGCACTCGTACAGAATAACAGAGGAGGGACGGGAGCTTCTCCGCCAGCTTGACAGCTCCAAAACTGCCCATTCAAACGTGCAGAAGAAGAACACCAACCATGACCAGCAAACCGGGGCGGGTGGCGGCGAAGAAACGCTAAACGGACGCGGCTCCGGCTCGGCCGGGAGATTTTTGGTCGTCCTTGCGCTCGCCGCCGCGGGAATCGCAATCATGCTGTCCGTCTTGACGGGTGCGACTGTTGCTCCTTCCGGCGGTAGCTTCCACTCTGTGGGCATCCTGCTTTTTACAGCCGCTGGGAGCAGCTCCTGCATTTCGCTTCATTGCTTGGCCGCGGCACCTGCATCATATTCGCGGCCTTGGCACTACTGAAATACCGAGACAAGGGAGTGCCAGCTCGCCGCTTTTTTCACAAAACAACAGGATTCTAGCATACGCCCATGTCGTGAGCAGCGCCACCCAAAAGGAATAGGCCTCTGCCACGGTTTGCCGTTGCACTCTCGGAAGTGCCCGCACGGAGCCGGCGCATCCTGATTTTGTGTCCTTCCAAAATACTCGGCTCCTGCCCGGCCTGCTGGCGCGTCTTTGCGGGAACTTGATTGATTTGAGCGGAGTTATCTTGGTGGTTGATGTCTCCCTGAATTATCTGCGAAATTGGCATCGCAGTACCGGAATCCCGCATAAGTTCCAAGAGTTCAAGGCACCTTTTGCGGACTGTTACGGTACTGACATCTGCCGCAATTGCAATTCTCAACTGCGTCGTGTACTCGTTGCACTCTACCGCAGCGAGGTATAACGCGGCGGCTGCAAGTGACACCGGGTTCTTGCCGGAGAGCAGCGCATTGTCGCCGGCCCTGCCAAGTATTTCAAGCGCCCTTCGTACAGACCTCTCTGAAAGCTTTGCCTTGTCTGCGATCCTCGAGATGCTGTTTGAAGGAACAGGCAGCGGCACCTGGAGCTTCATTTCCCGGAGAAGAAACTTGTAGTAATAGGCGAGATTTCTCTTTTCGGCACCGCCGACAACTTCCTGAAGCTCCGCCATAGACCGGGGCGTACCCGAGTCCTTGCAGGCGATGTATACCGCCGCAGCAACTATGCACGAAATTGAGCGTCCCCGAATGAGGCCGCGGTCCAGAGCCTTTCTGTAAATGTATGCCGAGCGCTCTGCCACCGGCAGGCCGATGCCAAGAATTTCCGTAATCCTGCGTATCTCCCTCATTGCCTTGTTCAGGTTCTTTGTCTTTGAATTGTTAGAAACGGTAATCTTGTTGAGCCGGCGCAGCCTCTCGATTTCCGTGTAGTCGTGGATGTGCTTGCCGCTTGCGTCGACGTTTTTCTTGTCAATGAAACTTGAAAGACCCATGTCATACATCATAAGAGAGACGGGTTCGCCGGTGCGATAACGCCTGTCCATCTCTTCAAAGGAAAAGGCGCGTCGCTCTGATGCCTGTTCAAGGTATTCTCGTGCAACAATCCCACAACTGCCGCAGACTTCCTCTCCAGTATCGGTGTCCAAGATGAGCTGTCCCTTGCAGACCGAGCATGCTGCGTTTGTCTCTGTTTCTCGCTGTCCGGCTAACATAGGGAGAGACATGATTGGGTAATAATAAAGGTCTGTGCAGAAGCGCTTAGGAACGATTCTGCTAAACTATTTCGTGATACAATGCCTTGCCATGCCGTACTAGAATATTATTGCGGTCAAGTCATGTGCGAGCCTTAAGTACTGGGCGCGCCCCTGCGAAGGGCGCCGTCGCTGTCCTTGTACCTAAAGCTGCTGAGTTTTATCAGCTGATGATAAGAGCCGAACATGGACTCGTCGGCAGCATCAAGTACAGACCCGTCTTCCTCCTTTTCCACTTCCCTGTCAAATATCCTCAGAAGCCTGTATGACGTTGACCGCTGCGCAGGTGTTCTGCCGGCTGCGCGTATGAGTCCCCGGATTTCACGCGGACGCATCAGCTGACCGTGCTGCGAGCCGGCGGCAGTCGAGATGCTCTCGTTAATCAGGGTGCCTCCGAAATCATTGGCGCCGGCGGCAAGTAGGATTTGCGACATCTTTGGCCCTTCCTTGACCCACGACACCTGGATGTTCGGAATATGGTTATTCAGCATGATGCGCGCGATTGCATGCATTCTGAGCACCTCGTTTCCATCTGCGCCAGGCCGCAGGCCTGATACAGTCTGGTGAGAGAACATCGGAGCCTCGGTGTGCACAAAACTCAGGGGCACAAATTCGGAAAATCCGTGGGTTTCCTGCTGTATCTGACGCAAAAGTTCGATGTGGTTTGCTATCTGCTGCGGGGTTTCTTTGTGCCCGTACATGATAGTAGACGTCGTGGGTATGCCCATACCGTGCGCCTCTTTGATTATCCTTACCCAGTCCTGGACTCGAATCCTGCCCGGCGAAATCTCGTCTCGAAGGCCCTGGTCAAGTATTTCGGCAGCTGTTCCAGGAAGGCTCCCTACACCGGCTTCCTTGAGGCGGCGCAGATACTCCAGAGTCGAGGTCTCCGACCTCTGAGCCCCGTAAAGCACTTCTTCTGGCGAGAACGCGTGGATGTGGATGTCCGGCAGCTCATTCTTGACGGCCCGGCAGATTTCCACGTAAAGGTTGCCGTCCATCCTAGGCGGAAGTCCTGCCTGTATGCAGACTTCAGTCGCGCCCAGGCCGGCTGCTTCTTTTGCTCTTCGAACAATTTCGGAGGGGGGAAGCATGTACCCTTCTTCTTCCCTAAAGTCGCGGCTAAACGCGCAAAAGCCGCACTGCTTGACGCACACGTTTGTAAAGTTGACGTTTCGGTTTACGACATAAGTTACAATGTCGCCCACTGTCCTTTTCCGCAGTTCGTTGGCCGCGGCAAGGACGAGAGCCAGTTCAAGGCCGTTGCTGCGAAACAGTTCCACTGCCTGAGCAGCAGAGATATCCTTGCCGGCTAGGGCGTCGTCGAGGACAGAAGCAATGACGGGGTCTGTGTTTTTCATCAGACCTTCAAATGTCGTCAAAATATTCCTCCCTTACCAGGCCTGAACTGTCGACAAACACGGCGGTAAATGCTTCCAGCCGTTCCGATATAAATCCACCTTTGAGAAACTCGGGATAGACTGGCAGCCTGCCACGGAGATTCCTGCCCCTTGCTAGCGACACCTCGGCAACCTGCGAGACGGAGGGCCATGGAAATTCGGGATTGACATGGTCTATCGTGACAGGGGAAATTCCGCCCCAGTCGTTGATTCCGGCGTCAAGGTACAGGCCATAGGATTCCGGATTTAGGTTGGGCGGCGCTTGGATGTTCATTTTCTGCATCACCAATCGCGCGAGTGCCAGCGTGCGGATGAAGTAGTCCTCGCCTGCAGCAGGCGAGGAGGCCATTCCCGTTCTGGGCTTTGGCGCAAAATTCTGCAGGATAATCTCCTGAACGTGGCCATACCTCCTGCTCAGGTCCCGTAGCACAAAAAGAGAATCGACCATCTCTTCAAGACTCTCCCCAATGCCTACAAGAAGCCCGGTTGTGGTAGGAATGCCAAGTTCGCCGGCCGCGCTCAGGGTGTTGAGCCTTACCTTTGGGTGCTTGCTGGGCGCGCCCGCATGGGGCATACCCTTTTCCATCAGCCGCTCGCTTGATGACTCTAGCATAACACCGACGCTCACGTTCGTATCCTTTAACTGCGCAAGTTCCGACTTTGAGAGGCTTCCGGCGTTTGTGTGAGGAAGAAGACCGGTATTTTGGAGGACAAGTTCTGAGACCTCGCGAATATAGTCTACCAGGCTGGCGTGCCCAAGCGACCAGAGCCAGCTTTTGGCCTGTGCATATTTCTCCTCGGGCCTCTCCCCTGTCACGATCAGGGCTTCTGTGCAGCGCGTCCGCTGGCCCTGTTTAGCGAGGGCAAGCACTGCATCAGGGCTCATCATCGTGGCCCCCTGGCTGGACGGCTCCTTCTTGTAGGTGCAGTAAAGGCAGGTATCCCTGCACAGGTTGACAAGGTCGATAAAGATCTTTCGAGAGTAGGTAACGACAGGCTCTGGCTTGGCCCTGTCCCGGATTCTCGCTGCCGTGCTAACAAGCGCGCTTGTAGGACAGTCCTCGAAGAGGAGGAGTGCATCAGATTTCGCCGGTTCGTGCCCTTCAAGCGACTGCTGCAAGATTTCCCGAACTCCGGCATCTGCTGCCTCGTGAGCGCGAGTGTACAAGTGTATGCTAGACAGGCTCTCGCTATAATAAAGGATTTTTCAGGGCGAGGTGAGCTGGCTTGGCCTGGAAGCAAGCGTCGGTGTTATGTCGAGCGTCTTTCCGTCGCGGAGTACCGTCAATTTTATCGGGTCGCCGACTGCCTTTTGGCTTTCGAGATAAACCAAAATGTCGTCAATTTTGCGCACCGGCTTGTCGTCGATGCTGGTTATCACGTCGCCTCCTAGTTTGACATCAACACCTTCCACCTTTGTGCTTTGCGTCCCGCCCCTGAGTCCAGCCTTGTCCGCCGGCCCGCCCTTGACCACGTCAACGACCAGAAACCCGCGCGGCTCCTTGAGCCCTATTGCCTGGGCCAGACCTGGGGTCATGTCACGACCGGAAATCCCGAGCCAGGGATGCGAATACCCGCCGGATGTGACCAGCGAAGGTACGACCCTTGCCACGGTGTTTGCAGGAATTGCAAATCCGATCCCTGAAAACTGGCCAGTATTGGTATAGATTGCAGTGGTGATCCCAACGACCTCCCCGCGGAGGTTGAGAAGCGGTCCGCCAGAGTTGCCCGGATTTACAGGCGCATCGGTCTGTATCACACCGGGGATAGAAAACTGGCCTGCCTGATCGTTTGGCAAAAGGCGGCCGAGGCCGCTTACTATTCCCTCAGTCATAGAGCCGGAAAGGCCAAAAGGATTTCCTATCGCGGCCACCTGCTCGCCTATCCGAAGCTGGGTCGAGTTTGCAAGAGCAAGCGGCACAAGTTTGTCTTTGGGGACGTCCTTGACGTAAAGAACCGACAGATCGGTATACGGATCGGAACCTATGACCTGGGCGCGATAAATCGTCCCGTCAAGAAAAGTCACGTCGACGTTTCCAGAGACACTAACCACATGGTTGTTGGTTATCACATGTCCGTTGTCGTCATACACAAACCCCGAGCCGAGCCTGCTCTTGCTCGGGTCGGTGCTAGAGCTGTCGGTAATCTCAACAACTGATCGCTGGGTCTGGTTAAATAGATCCGGAAGGGAGAGAGGACTCGTGGAGGCATCGGGATTGGTTATTCTTCCGACCTCAAACGCAGTCTTTTGGAGCCCTGTCCTGTCCACAGAGGTCTGGGCTGCCGGCGCCTGCTGAGACTGACCGTTGTCGGTGCTCCCGCCAGGACTGGTCCGGGGGATAATTGACTGAATGCTAAAAAACGGCGAAATGGCTATCGCAATCGCGGCCACCGCGATCGCAATAGATACTCCAAGTATCATCTTGTTCAATGAGGCTCAGCCGGGCTACGGCAGGCTTACAATATTTACCATTCGGATAAGTGCGGATTACCTTCCAAGGTAAAGCGGGAGTCCATCCTCCCTTTCCTCAAGAAATTCTGCCAGCCGGCGGTAATGCTGCAGGAACTCGCGACCAGACTCGGTCGTCCTGTATACAATGCCTTCGCTTCCCTTTCCATCCTGTAACAGCAGGCCGCGCTGCAAGAGCTCTCCAAGGTAGAGGTGTACCTGTTCGTAGCTTAGATTGCCGCGGTACATGATGTGTGTCTTTTTTATTCCGCTTGTCGCAAGACCCAGTATGTCACCCATTATCTGAATCTTGCCACGGTTGTTCTTGCGCTCCGCCAAAGTCTTAGTTGTTGACATCATTCCAGTGGGATTTGTGTAACTGTCCATACAGATTAGGAGCACGCTCCTGAACCGGCCCGAAACGCCCGTTCCATCGTTTTTTCCGACAAGTACGTTCAGAAGAAAATCAGCGCAGTGGGTTCTGCTGCTCTGTTACCGTGTACTGCCTGTCTCGCCAGTTCACTGCGTTTTCCTTCTTGGCATCGGCTAAAGCCGAAAAGAAGCCAAAGGAGACCATTGCTCCCCCAAGCGGAGCGCCGAGGCCGTATGCAGGCTTTTCATAAATTCCGTACTTGCACTGAGCTACACTCGTAGTCAGGATAAGGGCGACGGCTGCCAGGTTAAGCGCGAACAATATTCCAGCGCTGGGCTCAAGACCCAAGCCAAAATGCGCAAATGCCGAGTACGGCAGAACGACAAACGGCTCGAAAAGAATGAAAAATACCGCTACGGTCATGAGAACCGCGTTTCGGCGATGCTGGTAATACAGCGGTATCATCAGTCGCCTCAGTCCATGCCACAGCGAGGGCAAATCGCGCGCCCAGACGGCGCTGACCTGACGCTCGCCGCGGACCATTTTCAATGCAAGCCCCATTTCCTTGACCCGGGCGCCCAGGGCGCCGTCCTCGACAAGCTCGTGCCGTACTGCAGAATGGGTGCCTGCCTGCTCGTATGCGCGCCGGGATATTATGTAAAAACTTCCAAAGAAATAGCCTGTCTTTGTCTTGGGGTCGTTTACGCGAAGCGCAGAAAACCGGGTGTGCAAAAAGACGGATAGAATTGGCAGCGTCACTCTTGTCCAGAAATCATTACAGACTAGTTTTGGAACGGCCGAGAGCGCGTCAAGTTTGTCTGAGAGGAGCCTGTTTACCGCAAGCGATATTGAAGCTGGCGAATGGACGGTGTCCGCGTCGGTAAATAGCAACAGCTCTCCGCGGGACTGCTGATAGCCCTCAATGCAGGCCCAGTTCTTGCCCGCCCATCCCGGCGGCTTGGGCCTTGCCTCGACGTGGACTATCCTCTTGTCCCTGCGCGCATAATCTGACAGAATTCCGGCCGTCCCGTCGGTGGACGAGTCGTTTATGACCACTATCTCAAGGTTGTCATAGTCCTGACCAAGCAGGCTCTCAAGGCACTTTGCGATGTACCTTTCCTCGTTTCGGGCCGGCAGAATCACGCTTACAAGCGGATGAGGTGATTGCGCTTTCTGAGCGTCGTCAAGCCTTGGGGAGCATTTGAACGACTTTGCCATGTAGGACAGGAAATACACCCAGACTCCGGCAACGCCTATCATGATTGCGGCAAGCAAAAAATCAATCGCGTCAAGCGCTGAAAAGCCGCTCATATTCCCATCCCGCCACCGTCAGGCAGTCCACAATGCATCAATTCGCGACGCAGGCAGGCTGAACCGCAGACTACTGTTCCGACGCCTTTGCAATCCTTGTCAGCGCCTCTTCGGTTCCCTCGGCAATGTGCTTCTTGACCATTCCTCCGAACATCCCAAGAAAGCCAGCGAATTTGATGTTCCAGTCGACGTCAACGCGGGTTTTGTTTTCGCCCTGAGGCTCCAGCCGGACCGTCTTGGTTCCGGTAAGCGGGCCGTCGATAATCCGGATTTCAACCAGCTTATTTTCTTCAAGCGTTACCGTCTGGCGGCATTTCGAGTCCTTGAACGAGATTATCACCTCGCGTTCGACCGTGTTCCCGTTCCTGCTAATGTTCTTTACAGACTTTGTCCCGTGCCAATAGGTAGGCTCGTTGTCGATGTCGCCTACAACTTGCCAGACTCTTGAAACCGGGGCCGCAATCTCGCGGCTGGTCTTTATTTCTACCAATTGACAGGATATGCTATGCAGGGCCCACTATATTTGTCATGGGTTCAATCACGAAAACGGGGCACCTGTCCTAATTCAATGCCGTTTCCCTTCTTCACAATAAATCCGCAGCTCATTTCCGGCTTCAGGCGTCCCCTGACAAGCAGGCACTTCAATCGCCCGCCGAGATAATATTTGCAGTCCCGGCACTGGAAGCCCCGCGCACCTTCAGAAATGACGTGCCCCTCCTTGAAGGTCAGCTTGGTCGATTTGTTCACTTGAATCCAGACGAGGTCTCCAGGCAGCATGCCCTCACCCTTTGGGGAAAAGTACTGCGACAGCCCCCGGCTATTGTCAACCTCGCCCGCTACGACGTGGCACCGTCGCTCGTCTCCAAGGTTGAACTTGCACTTGACGCAGCATTTCTTCCGCGTACCTTTTTCATGATACACCGCTTTCTTTTTTGTTACCTTTCTCTTCGAGGCAAGGACATTCAAAAAAGCTAGGTCCGGGGCAGAAAGGTCGTCTTCGTCCTGAGGTCCCAGCGACTTGGCAAAGGCGGATTCTTTGGCTTCGGACGTATTTTCTCAGCTCTGCATGTCCGGTATTGTATTTAACTGTCGCAAGATAACCCGGCCGGCGAGAGCCACCCTCATATTGCAGATCCGCTCACGCAAAGCCGCAATGAGGCATTAGTCCTGCAGGGCGATTGGCTTTGGGGGCCGGCGCCGCCGTAAGAATCGGCAATCCAGACAAGAGCACGCAGACACCTCGATACCATCGGAAACGAGGCGCTTGTTCCTCTGGCCTCCAGGCGCTGCTGAACAATCGGGGGCCTACGCATCTGCAATCCGGGGCGAGGCTTCGGGGTGCGCGTCCCTCCTATGCAGTTCCATTTCCTCAAGCCGCTCGTACTTGTCGTTGCAAATGTCGCAGCTGACCCGCCTTGACCTTTTGCGGCGGGCCAGGGAATTGCCAAGTCTGGCAAGATAAATGTCAATGCCCCACATGCCAGCAATTTGCCCACTATGCCTTTATAGAGTTACCAAACTTTCTTCGGATTCCAGCCGCGGTCACGCGCCTGGCGCGTTTGCCACGGCAACCTGCGAAGATTGCAAGCGGGTTTTCTTTCTCTAATACTAAATCCAATGCCATGTCATACGTGTCATGGTAATAGATCTCGAGGATTGGGAATCGCTTGTCAACAAGCCGGTGTTTACCGCCGACGGGAAGGACATAGGCGTCGTTGCAGATGTCCAACCAGAGAGGATACTGGTGACGTACGGGCCCATAACGCCGGACAAATACATAATCCCCAAGTCGTCTGTCGAGCGCGTCGAAAAAGGCGTGGTTTATCTAAGCGAAACGGGCAAAACGGTGGAACAGGACTACAAATACGAGTAAGTCTTTGTTAAGTCCTTGTCTGTAAATCGACAAACGCAGCGCCACAAAAGCTGCAATAGATAGTGTGGTTAAAGTCTTCATAGACGTCTATGCTGCAGTTGCAGTTCATGCAGCCTATCAGCTTGCGGACCTCTTTTTTCTGCGGGTGCTCATTGAGCGTGACATAGCCTTTTGGTGAAGACACTTGGAATGATTTGGGTGCATCTGCTCATAAATTCAAACGTGTACTTGCCTGCTACACATGGTCGGGAGGAGTTTGGAATTTTTAAAAGAAATGATGGACGAATAGTACCATGGCAGATGGTAATGCCCAGACGTCCCCGGCCCGCGCCGTTTCGGTCAGGGAAGAGTATAGACGGTTTCTCCGAAAGGCAAAGGACCTTTTTCCCAAGGTTGACCAGAAACTCCTGCTAAACATATTGCAGTTTGAGACAGAATACTCTGACTGGGAAGGTGGTGTCCTGCTAAAGGTAGTCTACCCGTCTGGCACAGACATAGATGCCAAAAAGGAGATGTTTTACTCCAGATACGGGTGGATGTCTTCTATCGAGGAAGACAAGACCCTCCGTATGAAGGCAATACGCATGTACGTGGAAGAAATTGACAGGATGCTCGACTGGGATAGCGACATCATTTACATTACAGGCTCGGCGACGCTGACGCCTGCGCATTCATATTCAGCCTAACCTTGTGCAGAATAATGTCCGCTTATCTACCGGGCTAATCTGCCGTTGCAACTGTATTAAGCAATGTGTACAAAGTAATAGGTCACAAATGGATGCAAAGTCCAAGGGAAGGCCGACTTATGATTGCCCGATATGCGGCAAGGTGTTTCCAAGCGCACTTGACAAGGAGGAGCACCTGAAAATTGACCATCATGTAGGTATGAACACGCAGGCCTGAAGGATAGCTGAATACCCCCTCCCCCTCAAGTGCTCCAGAGGATATTAACTAAAATCGGTACTGGATGTCACAATGTCAACAGTTCAGGCGGAAGCATCAAAACCGCAAAAAAAGATGCAGGAATGCAATCGCTGCAAGGCAGCCGGCTTTTCGGGCCAAATGATCTCTTTCGAGAAGATTGGCGCAGACCCGGCGACAGGAAGAATTAGGTGGAAACTGGTAGACGAGAATGGTGTAGAGCACTCGCACAAGACGCAGTTAGGTGAACCGAACGCTGCGAGCTACCAAGCGGCAAGGCGACGGAGGATAGTAGACATTGCCGCGATTACGGACATTTCCGAGGCCAAGAAACTGCTTGCGTCTGGATGGGAGTACAAGACTTCTTATCCTGCGACGATTGCAAACGTGCCTCATTACATACTGGTCCGGCGGGAATAACGCTGCCTGCTCCCTTCTTTTTTGCATACTCTTTGTACATGGGACTGATTGCCCGATAGTTATTCTCATTTGTACTTGCTGCAGTCGCATTTAGTGCAAGCAATCGATCGCCTCTTCTTATCATAAGAGTGCAGTGCAAGGCGGTGACTGCAGCCTTTTGTGGAACAGACGGAACCTCTTCCCAATCATCGTCACTTCCAAAAACCGGCTCTTATTCGACAGTTCCAAGCGCAAATTCTGCTGCCAGGATGTGCTTGCACTTTACGTACCGGAAATTAAAGTCGGGGCATGTGCACGTCTTTGTGTCTGCGTCTACTTGATATCGGACGTTCCTGTCTGTCGTACTCTGAACTTCAAAAACGAGTTCTGATTGCTTTGGCTGGATTATAACCGGCTCAGTAGCATTAAGTTCAAGTATCTCGTAAGCCTTTTCAATTCTTCTGACCATCCCGGCAAGCACCTTGCCGGTAATCTTGTTCCTGTTTCTGAGCCAATTCATGCAAATGGTTACTTGCAAGAATCAGGATATGAAGACTGGAGCACTTGAGGGGGAGGGGGTGTTTCCAGGGTTCACTACCCGGTAACTCCTGAAACTGGACTATAGCCGCCCGAGGCGTCCTGAGCGGATGCATAGCCATATTGCTGGAGCGACTTTATGAAAGACCACTCCTTTTTGGGATCCACAGTTCTGCCAGCGCGATAGAGTGCGCGGGACAGAGCATTTTTGCGGCCTGCAAAAGACGCCGGCACGTGCATGCCGACGAGAAAGCCTTTTGTTGCGAACATGCTTTTCCAGTCTTCAGGATAGTGCAGCTGCGCAGGCGTAAAGTCGATCGGCAGCAGCTCGTGCGGAGCCTTGCCGTCCGGATTTTTTCCTCTCCAGAGATATCCGATGTAACCGGGGTTAGCAGTGTCTCTGCTTTTTCGCGGTTTTAATACGGACTCCATGATTGATGGATCGTGCGTCTTGCCAACTATGACAAAAGTGGTGCCCCCGTACCGTCTCGCAGTAGCAGCCATCTTTTGTGATTTGGCAGGTGACATGCTTTTTCTCCGAAAAAACCCGGGGATGTGAACCTGAAGAATGGTCCGCTCGGGCCTGTACCCAAAGAGTCGAAGATACGCTTCAAATTCTTCCCTTCTGCCCGGCGGAAGTTCTGAGGCTATCTGCGATTCAACCTGCAATACGGAGTTACCCGGAGACCTTTTCTTCCTTCGGACCTTGGACAATTCCCTGCCACTTTATTGCCCAGCTCGGTATTTGTAAATTTCAAAGTAAATATAGTTGTCCTGTGCGAGGACAATTTGCAAGGCAGAATAACGTCCCTCAAGGCCCGCGCAATTTCCCGGCTAATTGCATGGCGGAACTTGGAGACAGCAAAGCCTATTAACTTCGCAAACGTAAAAGTCTTCGCTATGATTATTCTGCAACGGTTTCTCGTTATCGCGGTTCTTTTTGTAGCGATGGCAATGACAGCGCCAATAGCTTTTACAAGTACTGCGTCCGCTAGCGGTCAGATAACCGGCAATGCGACAAAGTGCACGGCAGTAATTTCCTGCACCTTTGCATTGACAGATGGCACCTCGTCAGGTTCTGCATCGACTTCCGGCTATGTTGGCGGGTATGTCGGACAGAATCTAGTTTTCTCGGGTGGATCCATTTCCTTTACGCTGCCCGGCGAGACTATAGCCACCTATGCTTCTGGAGTTTACAGCGGTACGGCCAACGTTACCGGAACCGGCACAGCGGGAACCATTTATCACGTAATAGGCAGGTTCTCTGCGACGGACACAAATACTGGCAAGGTCGTTTCCGGCGTGACGAACTACAGCGTTGGCGTCAAGGGCCATAGCGGTCGCGGCGGTGGCAATACCTGGACTCTAGTTGGCGGGACGATTATAATCAACCAGCAAAACCTGGACGGCACCACGACTTCCATGGTCTGCAATCCGTCCTATACCCTGAATGCCGGCGATAGTGCTGTTTGCACAGTCACCATAGCCGACCTTAACAAGGTTTCAGGCACTGTTCCAACGGGGGCCATCAGCTTCTCCAGCTCAAATACAGCGATTGCCTCTCTTAGCGCCAGCTCCTGCAACCTTTCTTCCGCGGGCACATGCTCCGTAAGTGTCAATTCGAATATCGACACGGATGGCGGCTACGTGACAATTACCGCTGTCTATCCAGGTGACAAGACACATCTGGGTGGAACTGCCAGCCACCTCTTTAGCGTTGTCGGCTGCCAGACCTGCTGAGACGGACCTCTAGGGGCGAGTCCCCCTTAATTTTGTGACGCTTTTCAGGTGGTGAGCGATCAAGCCTTATAATCGGGTCTGCCAATAAACTCGTCTTTCAGGGTTGTCTAGGCAAAGCATTATCATCATTGGCATAGCCGCGGCAGCCATTTTAATTGCTGGAACCTTTGCGGTTTATGCTAACAGCCAGCAGCAACAGACGACCGCGAGCACCAGTTCGCCTTCTACCGCGAACCAATCAGGAAATGGCGCTGCAAATGGAACCGGAGCGATAATCCAGCCGCCCCAGCCCCAACCAAAAGGGCTCCGAATTGCTTTTGTTAGACAGAACTTTACTTATGCCGCTTACCAACTTGGTAGCTTTTACAATTTTTATAACAAATATGACAGTTTGT
>JBDUUL010000012.1 GCA_039938515.1 Nitrososphaera sp.
GCGGCCTGACTTATACGATAATGCCCGTCAGCTATGGAGGGTACGTCTTTGACCACTGGGCAGACTCGTCAGGTCCGTCGACAAGGAACATTGCAATAAGTTCGGACACAACGCTGACGGCCGTATATAGAAGCTCGTCAGAAGCTCCCACAGCTTGCGCCCCCCAACCTGCTTCCCCTACGGTGGCCCCCGCGGCGAAAGCCGCTCCCACCAGTACTGCGGCTTTGGCGCCCATCCAGTCAACACCGTCCCCCTCATCAGTAACGACAACTGCTGCAACTTCTCCCCAAAGCACCCCTTCAAGCCCTGCACCCGCTGCTCCATCAACGCCCCAGCCAGCTCCTCAACCGCCATCTACTCCTCCCCCCACTCAAGTCTCGGTATCGACAGGCTCATTGACCAAAGTCAGCTCCGGAATCCAGGAATATGATTCGCTCACCAGTGGGAACTTTGACTCGGGTCAACTTGCAGCAAACAATCCAAACTCCTGGATCTACTTCGGCTCCGGGCCATCTCAAGGCGCGCCATATTCATATTCTATGGATGCGTCTTCAGGGCTGAAGCTGGCCGTTCAGGCTCTCGGGCCGGGCCAATGGGCAGGCCTCTATGCCGAAACTCCCAAGGAGCCCTCAAACCTCTACCATGCCGTCCTATCTCTTGGCTCCTCATCTCTTGGCGACAACTCATTCAATACAGGTCTCTATGTGCAGACCGCAAACGGCCTGATCAACTATGTCACCTGCGTGGGCTCACTTACACCATCCGGCCCGGTCTGGGCAGTAATCAGAACCACCGGCAACACTGTGCAGGCAACATCGTTCCAAACACTCTGGATGGATACAAGTTCAGGCCAACCATCATCAAGGGACTGCACTATAGTCACCAACGGCTCCAACTATCTGCAGGTCTACCTGGACGGCAGCCTCGTTTATTCGAGCAGCAGTTTAGACCTCCAAATGCCTGCGCCGTTTAACGCCTACCTGGAGGTCCAGTCGTCAACGCAGTCTGGAATGCTGTCTAGTTCATACAGGGACTACTACTCGGCTGCAAATCAGTACATTACCGTTACAAATGCGCCTCCAGGTGACGTTGTAAAGGTCGTGGGCACTGACTCGAGGGTAGTCTCCAGTGCTACTGTGAGTTCAGATGGCTCCGCGCGGGTCGATGTCGGCGCCTACCATATGCCGCTGGCTGGATCAGTGGTGCTTTACGGCCCTGATGGGAGCACGGCCATTGCCTCAGGCGGCTCAGGCTCGCTGTTCGCCGGCGATGTATACAGCATGTCGGGCGCATAGGACGAAAAGGAAGTCCGGCAAGCCCCGCCCTTCTCTTTTTTTTGCCGTTCTTGCTGAGAATCTCAAGCCGGCGAAATCCACACCGGTCCGCCTCCGTAAGTAGTAGTACTAGCATACACACACAAATTATCTTAAAGCAAACCAGCAACAAAGCGATCATGCTCAGTCCGAAGCGCATTGTCATTTTCGCGCTTCTCGCAGTTGACGGTTTGCTCGCGTTCAGCGTCCTGATGAGCGGACCTACGATCCAGTCAGTCGTGGGGCTGATTTTTCTCAATGCAGTAGTCGGCGGGCCTGCGTACGCAGCAAGCTACTTTTTGTCCAAGCGGTCGCCCAAGATTCCAGACCTCAATCCAAAGCCAAAGACCACGGGTGGTTTGTCACTCAACCTTTCGGGCTTGTTCAAAGCAAAGCCTTCCAAACCAAAGAGCTCAAAACCTGCGGTTCATGCCCCGGTACTTACAAAGAAAGGCGAATCCGTCAGCAGCATTGCAGAGCAGCGAATTGCAGACCACCTATCTGAGAAGGGCGTCTCGTACGACTACCTTGTCCTGTCGCGCCTGGCATCGGGAAGGAGAGTCAAGAGATCAGCATTCTATCTCTCAGACTACTCGGCTTTTGTCCTCTTCCGCACTCGATTAAGCTCTGCAGACGGAGGCGAAGGACTCGCGTCTGACGAAGAGACGGAATGGCAGAGAATGAGGCCGGAAGTGCAGGACCTCAAGTTTATTATATTCAGACAGAAGGACTTGAGGAATTTGGAAAGCTCCCTAAACTCAGTTTTGGCTCAGCTTGACAGCCTGCGGATGCCAAGCTGAGAACTACCTTCTGCCACGCGAAGAACATCACGCCGGCGCAGCTTCCGGCTCGCCCTGTCCTTGCGGGGGGAAGGTGTGGGGTCGGCCCCTCCAGGAGACAGGCTTGGCACCCTTGCCAAATATTATTGGCGCAACTGAATAGGCTGCGCAAACTACCAGGAACAACGCTCCCATGGCGCAAAGCAGGGAGTAGGCTGGCGACTGCCTGTACTTCCAAATGCCCTTCACGGCGGTGGTAATAATGACCGCAAGGCACAGCGCCGAGTCAGCGATAAACAGCGCCGACCACACGCCCGCAGGTTGGTGTGTGCCTCCAGATGCAGCAAGCCCATGGATTGCAGAAAATGGCCACAGCAAGAATGGGAAGATTATCATTCCGATCATGGCAAACTGCTGGAGGAGGGGCGCCCTCTTTTGCCGCATCGCAATCGGAATCACCGTCCGCCTGATTCCGCTCCAAAGAGTCGCAAGATCCCGCGACCACAGTGCTGTCACCAGAGAGTCTATTTTGAACATCTTGATCCTGTATCCGCCCTGCTTGAGAAGCCTGCCCATGCTTGCGTCTTCCTGGATCTCATCCTTGACGCGCGCATAGGTTCCGACACTTTCAAACGCCCTCTTTCGTATCATAAAATAGCTGCCCATGACAAAAGCGACTTTTGATCCCGGATCGTTTGCGTCTGCAATCCCCCTACCAGACACTTCAGAGTAGAGGTTCCAGACTGGCATCACGATCTTTGACCAAAAGTCCCTGAGAGGCAGAAACGGCACACCTGTGAGAACGTCGAGATTCTCTGACAGCATCGCCTCAAGCGTGAGGCGGATAGCTTCCGGGTTATCAAGGTGGCCGTCGGCATCCATGAACAGCAATACCTTTCCCCGGCTGTGAAGATAGCCCTGCTGAGACGCCCATGTCTTCCCGGTCCATCCGTCTGGTTTGGTGTCAATGCTCAACACCCGCAGCTTGCCGCTGAACTGCGTCTGCGCTTCCAATTCCCTCATGATGGCAAGCGTCCTGTCGGTGGAATTGTCGTCTATGGCTATGACCTCGAAATTTGCGTCGCGCTGGAGTAGAATTGAGATTAGGCACTCGCGGATACTTTCCTCTTCGTTGCGGGCCGGGACAATAACACTTACGAGCGGAAGCGGTATTGTGCGGAGCCGCCTCAGCGCTAGCCAATCGCGCTTTGGACGTACGGGGTTCTTTCTGCCCGCTGATTGGATTGAAGGAGTCCTGAAGTGCGAGCTCAGGGACTTTGAGATTAGTACAACCCATGCAGCTGCGGCTGCTAGAATACCGCCCAATAGCGCCGTAGGCAGCACATCGTAATTCTGTACAACAAACAACGAGACGGCGTTCAGAAAGGGGCTGTCTAGCATGCCAGATATGTGGTCAGAATTTGATATAAGCAAAGGCACGAAAAGTACAGTTCAAATCTGACACCTAGTCCGAGACATTCTTGTGCTAAGTCGACTGAGCGGCACCTGACGAGGGTGATTTCTTCATACAGTTGTCCTGGTAGGAAAAGCCCAGCTTCTCATAAAACCGCATTGTCGAGTCGGAGCAGTCCAGGACTATCTTGATACAGCCAGCCTTTTCAGCTTGGAGTACTGCATGTGATACGAGTTTTGCCCCGATGCCTAGCTTTTCAAAGCCCGTTCGAACACTGACATCTTCGATGTGTCCCACCCTGCTTCCTCCAAGAATGAACTTGGGTTCGATAAGGAGGGTTGTCGTGCCAACGACCTGCCTCGATGCAAAGGGTGGCCTCTCCTCTTGAGTCGGAGCACTTGTCGTCGCGACAAAGATTTTGTGTAATGGATTTGATTTGATTTCTTTGAGGATTTCCCTGGCATGTCCGGGCTGAAGCCGCGAAGTGCCAGGAATGAGATTGTCTAGAGAGTCGAGAAAACCCAAAGTAATGTCCTCCTCTTCAAGTTCAGATATCGCGATTTTCGGGATAGCGGTTGCATCAAGAATTCCTCTGGTGGTGCCCGAGGGAGCGGTTGTACTTTGTTCAGAACCAGAGCTTGAACCAGTGACTGGAAGGTCATTCGGCATTATGGCTAGATCCTCCGCCGCAATTCTTATTTGGATTTCAGGCCGCCTCAGCCAAAGAAACGCGTCAGGTTAGTATAATCAAGGAAATTGTAGTTCATTTCTTTGAGGCTCGTTATCATTTCCGACTGGTCTGCCAGCGCGCGGTCGTCATCCTTGGGATGAATAGCCAGTCTGACCATCTGGCTGTTATTCAGAATCTTGTCCCTGAACTTCCGCCTGTTAAGGCCCAAACTCAATGCGTTGAAGTAGGGGGATCCCCTGTCCCAGTTAAGAATGGAGCAGTGAAGCCGGGTATTTTTTCTGAGCAGGAGGATCTCCTGATCAGTTTCAACCAGCGAAAAGCCCGTTTGTTGCAGGGCATCGATGGTGTACTTGTTTACCGCCCATGTTGGCGGAACAAAAACACCCGGGGTGATTCCGGACTTTGAAAGGATTGCTTGGCCTTTTCTCAAGTGGTCAACTGCAGCGACGTAAGAGAAATTGTGGAAATCCTCGATATTGCCCTGGACATCCTCGTGGTAGAGGCCGTGCAGAACTACGGGTTGGTTGTATGACAAAATACTTCCTAGCCATCTCTGATTGTTGCTGATGTCAAACTTTTCATTTGACCTGAAGAGGGGTATCATGGCAAAGCCGAAAGGAACTTCAAGCTTGCTCAGGAGCTCTGCAGCACGAACTATCCTGCTCTCGTACGCGGGAGTCACGTCATGGATTGTAACTGTGGCAAACTTGCTCTTGAGCGCATGTTCGGCGACCCCGAGCTCGTCCATTTCAATCGTCGCCATCTTGTAGTTGACCCAGTAATCCGTGACTACGTCCTTCATGCCGAGCTAGCTTGGAGCTTGAATTTTATTTAACAATGATAAAAGAAATTCATTAGCTAATTTTTCAGCTGTATCAAATGGCAGAGACTGCAGCTCGACTAAAAATTTTATAGCATGGCTCTGCTCTATGGCTACCTGCATGAGTTCCAGTGGGAGTGATGCTAACAGCGGCAAGACAAAGCAAAAATTTGCGTACGCGACAATAAGAATGCCCGACGGATCTGAGCACGAGATACCGCTTGCGCCAAAGCAGTTCAAGACCGGCCGCGAGGGTTACTATTCGCAGGTGCCGTCATTTGTATATGATGGTGAAATCTATGGCGGCCAGATCCAGCTGTGGAAAAAGACAAAGACCGAGTGAGTATTTACGGGCTGCCATAGACTAAACGCGGGCTCATATCAGCCCAAGGTACGCGAGTACGAACCATATCTTTGTCCGAAATGCGATGTACGCCTCTCGCGCAGTGCTCCGGATTAGCATTTGCCAGATAACTTCCTTGGTCGTGACCATCTTGTACTTTTTGTAAACATGGCCCTCCTCGATCTGCTGCTTCTTTGGTACATACCTGGGAACCGTTGCTATCACGGTGCCGGTGCGGCGATACACGTTTGTCTCGAATTTGGGATAATGCTCTGCAAGGTAGTTCTCGACCTTGAGCCACTTCAGGCCTTTGGAGTCAAAATAGTGTTTGGTTGCTGCATCCTCGCCATGCGGGAGGTCGAGGTTGATGTCTTGAAGGTAACTGCGTTTTAGCAACGTCTGTCCGAAAACACCATAGCGCACCTTGGTCAAGTTCTGCACTCGCCTCAGCCTGTAGTACTCTATCCTGCAACCCTCTATGGCGTCGGCCTGGTCCATGTACTTGGACATCTCGTCAAACCATCCCTTTTGAAGCACCATATCCGAGTCAATCACGGCGACCCAGTCCGCCTTTGCGACGCTAAAGCCGAACTGTGTTGCTTGGCCCAGGTTGAGTTCCGGCTTTACGTATATCTCCACGCCGGGATAGCTGGAGGCTATTTTCAGCGTATCGTCAGTCGACCCGCCGTCAACTATGATCACCTTGCGGACGGGGATCTCTGCAAATATCGAGTCAAGACATTGACTCAAGAGTTCTGACGAGTTGCGAGTTCTAATTACAACATCGACAGCGGCATTCTTGTTCTCCTGAGACGATAACAACACTCTGATTCTTGCTTCCTGCAAATTTAACGGTTGAGTGCATTCGTACAAGTGCAAGTAGCATAGTCGGATTAGTGATGATTCAATTCTAAAACTCTTCGCAGAAGCTTTTTGAAGTTCAAGTTGCCTCTGAACCGGAAATTCCATTTGCGCTGCTGTCGCTGCCTGATGAAACGGCTTGAACAGGCCTGTCTGTAGCAGGCAAAACACCTGAATCGGGGGCAACTGCGTTCAGGGTTGCTCTAACCTCTGCAAATTGCTGCAGCCACTCCTGCTGCTTGACAAGTCTAAGCTCATCAATTTCCTCAGTCAGCCTGGGAAGGTTGCTCATTGCTCTCCTGACCGCGGCAGCTATCTGGCCCGGGCTATTGTCAACATAAAGTGTGCCCCTGTCAAAGTATTCCTTCAGTGCAGGCCATGAGGAAGTTATGAGTGGCCTTGCAAGCCCCAGCGCCTCGGCTGCTCCGGAAAGCATCGTGTCGTCGCGGTTTGTAAGTGCCATTACAGCATCGGCGTCTGAGAGCAGCGAAAGGTAGTCGGACTTGGGCAGGTATCCTGTGAAAACCACGTTGCCGTCATTATTTTTGCCGCGAGGAGCCACCCCGAATTTTTCCGCATGCCTGGAGTCGCCTGTGATGTAAAACGTTGCCTCCGGCACTAGGCAGGCAGCCGCGATTACCTCTCTTATTGGCTCGTCGGGCGCAAAGGAACAGACCACTGCCACCTTGAAGGATGATCTTGATGGTTTGCTGAGGTCATTGTCGGTTCGAATCCTTTCAGCAGTGGCAGGCACTCTGTCTGCAAGCACTTGACATCTCTTCACAGAGTACCTCGACATTACCCTTTGCTTCAGCCCGTTATTTGTAACTATGACCAGGCTCGCTCTTCCCAGGATTTTCCTGTGAATGGCCATTAGCCTCGACCAAGGAGGTTCAAAGTCGGCGGTATGGGCGTCCACAATTATTCTTGCATTTCTCTCAAACAGTGAGCGATACAGCAGGGCAGAAATTGTGCAGAAAGGAGACGGCTCCTGGCATATTATTAGGCGAGGTCTTCTCGCTTTCAAGGCTGAAATGCTTTTCATAAGCAGTAGCGGATATTTTACCGGCGTATACCACTTTCTCTTGAACCTGTAGCTAAGGAGGATTAGCTCGGCGCCGAGAGCACTAGAGAGACCTTCTGCTCTTGGGCTTGACGGTGCCCAAACAAGAAACACTGGTCTGACGCGAACGCTGCTTTTCTGAATTGCCGCCTTCGCGGCAACGCTGCCGCCGTCAGATTTTTGTTCATGGTCCCTGCTAGGCTGTTGCATCCGCACATCGCGACGGACGCCGGGCATTTACCAATTAGACAAGAATTCATACACTGATTTAGCCGGAACACATAACCGGAGCGGGATTTCTAGGTTTAACACCCCGGTTGACCAGCCTATCAATTGAAAGTCTGTCACGGCCTCAATTTGCTGAATCTACGTGGCGTTTTCGAGGCTTGTGAAAGTCCGAACTGTCTTCGGTCTGGTTCTTGTCAGCTTCTGCTTCAGACTCGACTATGCTTCCAAACGCGTCAAGGTCTATGGGTTTCTGGAGGCAAACAACCGGGTGCTCGAGTGACCTTACCGACTCGTGCACCACGTCATCCACAAAAGCGCTGATCAAAAGTATCTTTTGCCGCGGCCAGCGGGACTGGATCTCGGCTGCCACAGCAACACCGTCTCTTCTCGGCATCCGATAGTCCAGAATCACTATATCATATGGTTTTTTTGCATTTTCAATCATCTGGAGGCATTCGATGCCATCCTTTGCAATCTCAACCTCGTGGCCTATGGACTCAAGCAGGCTCTTGTAGACAAGAGCTATTGGCTCCTCATCCTCGGCTACCAGCATTCGCAATTTGGGACTAGTTGCGATCCTTGCCCTATAGGCTCATGTCTGTTTAGAGCACTACACTAAACCACAATTTCCCTTTTTGAGGGCTATTGCTTTCAGATATTGTGCAAGAGGCAGAGAATCCTGCTCTTTCTAAGGATATGTATGGATAACATAGTTAATTCACATAGTTAATCTACTCTTAATAGCCCGGGCAGGTGCGGGTATAACCATGGAACCTTCCGCAGGAATGGTGCCCGAGAGGAAACGGCCGGTTATCAACAGCGACAATACCTCAAAACATAACGAGGCCTGGGATAAATTCATGAGAAGGCCCATCTCGCAAGACGTTGTGCCTCCTGCGCGGCCGGATGACGAGGTCTACGTGCACAAGCTGCGCGTGGGCGAGGCAAAATCCACCGATGCAGGTCGCAACATAATCAGGATTGACGCCTCGTCATTAATCCTGCTTGGAATCAAGGTAGGCGATATTGTGGTTATTGCGGGCGCCAACGGTTTCAGGGCCGCAGCCCTCTGCCTCGACTCCGAGATAATGGAGGTAGAGCCTGTAATCAGGATGGATAGGGTGATGCGCACCAACCTTGGCTTGGCACTGGGCGACCTCATGCCCTGCTCATCTATTAAAGTCGTCCAAGCTGTACCCGACTCAACTGAGCGCGAAATAATCCTAGACCCGTTGGTCCCCAAAGTGCCAGCGGCGATTGACGAAGCTTATCTCGCCCGGGCTTTGAGGGGGATGCCGCTTGTGGCAGGCCAGGCTATTGTCGTTCCGTACTTTGGCGGCGTCTGGTATCCGTTTATAGTGCTCCGCATACTTTCCCCCACCTCGACAGACGTGCTGCGACGCAGCAACCAGCCAGAGTTTGTGGCAATAGTCGGCCCAAGCACGCGGCTTGTATTTGGCGCATCAGGCCTTTCGACCTGAACGGAACCCGAAGGCCGACTCCGCGGCGATCATTCTTAATAGCAGGAGGAACGGCTCTAGCAAGGTATTTCAGGAATGAAAGAAGCTATCACTGAGCGCGTCGAGCAAATTTCCAAGCGCCACGACACAACCGATACCCAGCCCGGCTCAATGAAGCCGCTTTTCCCGAAAGCAGAGTTTGAATCGCGGCTTGAAAGACTCCGCCTGGCGATGAAAGACTCAGGGCTCGACGTGGCCATTGCGACGGCGCCTGTCAACATTTTTTGGACGTCAGGTTACCTGGGTTCGCCCTCCCATCGAAAGACTCCTGAATTTATTCATGCCGCAAGCTATCCTTGGGTCCTAGTGCCTCAATCCGGCGAACCCGTGATAGTGGGAAACGCTGGTGCCCTGGTCTCCTATGAAAAGGAGACCACTATCTCCCGGATCTACACCCATCATCCAACGAAGGACAGGGTTCCCTCACTTGTTGACGCTCTGAGAAGCGAGCATCTTATCTCGGACAGCTCGGATGGAAAGAGAATCGGCCTAGATTTCGGAGACTATGAGTCCATGTTGGTGCCTCAATATCAGAACCTAGCCAAGCTGCTTGCTGGATCCGCACGTGTAACTGATGCCACTGATCTTTTTCAGCGCACTCGAATTTTGCGGTCAAACCGGGAGATAGAATCATTGAGGATCGCTTCAGACATCCAGAACAGGGCCTTTGCCATGTTCTTTAGGAATGTGCAGAAAGGCATGAACGAGCTGGAACTCACCGCACTTATGGAAAGATGCCAGTATGATTGTGGTTCCACCGAGTCGGGAAACGCACTCGTATGGACTCACCCCTCATACGCCCTTTTCAAAAGGCAGTACCCCGACAGGCTGATGAAAGATGGCGATGTGCAGTGGGTAGACGGCGGGGCTGTTTACAACGGCTACCATGCGGACTATGACCAGCTTCTTGTCTACGGAAGCGCCAACTCGAAGCAGCTGCACACATTTGGCGCAATGAAAAAAACTTACGATCAGGCAATACCGGATTTCTTCAGGCAGAACAAGCCTTTTTCGGAGATTGCCCGGCAGGTGATGGCTCTCATGAAGAAAAACGGTCTTCAGAATCCGCTAGAGCCAGAAATCTTTCTCGGTCACAACTTGGGTTATCTTATGGTCGAGCCGCCATACTTTGGCACTTTCACTGACCCGAGTCTGGTACTGAAGCCGGGCATGGTGATTGCGCCGGAATGGTTTACCATGACAGAATACGGGCCAATACTCTATGAACGAAATTATGTCGTGCGCCAGGACGGAAGCCTCGAAGAGATCTCTCGATTTGAAAAGGAGCTTGTAGAAGTAGGAAACCGGTAGCGGCGCACCTGTAACCTACACAGATGCGCTGATTTTATTTGAGGCGAAATTATGGTTCAGGTAACGCAGTAGCCGCTGGGCGTCACGCTGCGCAATCCGAATATTATCGGCAAGTACTGCCTTTTTCCCTTTCACAATGCTGACCTTGACAATCGATTCTTCGCCTTGCATCGAAATTGACATATCGAGTTCAGGGCCTTTCATCATGAAACCTTTTATGGGCTCCGCAATCAGGCGGCGGCCCTCATCCGCTAATCGTGGGGAAGAGAACTCCATCTCATGCCGGTTGATGCTGTCCTCGACAGTAAATACGAGTCCACCGTTTTCCTTCTTTAAGAGTCTGAGGACGTATTTCTCTATCGCCTCAACCTCGATAGAGTCGGATACTGGTTCATCGTGAACTTGTGCTACTGCCTTGGGTCGCCAGACCATGCCCTGCCGGGCAACAGTGATGGAGTACTTGCCCTCGCCCCCGCTGACGCGCAAATGCTCGTCAACTGTCTTTTGCAAATCGTCAAGAGGCATAGGGCGGGTCGGGCCCCGGAACCACTGGTTGCGAGCGTCCTCCGTATCCTTTTCGCCGGTGTATCCTAGGATGTAGGTGTCCTTTGCATTCCACCGGCGAACAAGGTTGTACGCCTCGGAAACCGATATAGTTCCAGTCGACGGGTGCTCGTTATAACTCTCCGTTCCGACAATGAGCAGGTCGGGATTCCACATCAGGTTTGCATCGACGTTTGGCAGCGTGAGAAAATCCCAACCACAGATTATCTTACTACCGGCGTACCTGACTACGTAAATAACCGCACCCGGCGAGCTTCCAAAATCGCCCGAGTGCTCTGCCTGAACCGGTACGATCGAAAAGGGGCCGAGATCAAATGACTGAGAAGGAACTACGTGCGAAATCCGTCCGGACAAAGCCGGCGAGTCTTTCAAAATCTGGTCGGCACACTCTTTGGTGCAGTATACCTTCAATTCCCTGCCTTGCGCAGCCGCAAGGATGGACTCGATCCCGGCGTACTGATCCTTGTGCCCATGAGTGATAAGTATCGCATCCGGAGAAGATCCGATGTCATCTGAAGCTTGCTTCAAGCTAGATTCAACCCCCGGACCCGCCCCGACGAGTACGTGAAATCTTCTTCCGTCCGAATTTCCAACTATGGAACAAGAAGAGCATGCGCCTTCTTGTGACTGCTTCGTGAGCACCCCGTTTACACGAATAAGCAAGGCACCTTCCATGTCTAATCCAGTACTAGACAAGGAGCATCCTACTTAAACCTAAAGGCTGGTTCTTCGCTGATTTTCTAGGCCGCCGCTGCCTGACCTGCGATCACCGGCTTTTCCACTTTAGCCTTTACGAAGTGAATCCTCTTGTAGTGGTTCCTGAGTTCGCCCAGGCTGCCGCCAACAACCCTCTTGCATCTGGGACAAACCCACTTCTCGGCGCAAATACCCATGAGACGGTTTATCATGTATGGCTTATAGGAGTTATAGCAGCTGGACTGAGGAGCTGCTATACTCCTGCGAGCTTCACGTGCCCGTATAGCCGGGCATTGTTCAATTCTCCAATCTCGCTTCTCTTGTGCTTTCTACGCTCAAGGACGTATCCGCTGGTGGAATGATAGATTATGACCATGTCTTTTGGATAAAACGAAAGCATTTCGTGGTTCTCAAAATCCGTAGCCATGTGTCTCAAGTGAATCCGCTCCCAGGAAAATAGGTCGTCCATCTTGCCTGCAAAATGAAAAGTGCTCCCGCAAGGGCAGTCTACATCACGCCAGCTGCCTTTGAGGTTGCGCAGCCATACGGAATCATTAGCCCGTTTTGCGTTGTTTTCCATCATAGCAGTGTAGCTAGGACATTGACATTGTCCGATTATTATAGCTAGCCGCCCGTCATTCTCGTGAATCTACTCGTGCTCTGGGTTTCTCTGATATAATCAAGGTTTGCAAGCGCCACCTCTGCGGACTCCCTTACCTCCTCACTCTCGTCTTTTTCCAGGGCCCCAAGCAAGATTTCGCGTGCATCCTCAGACCCTATGACGCCCATGGCCACTGCCGCCTCATGCCTCACGAAAAAACTCGGGTCATGCTTCACGGCCTCACCAAGGGCTCCAATGCCGCTTGTCAGCCCGAGCTGGCCCAATGAAAAAGCCGCCTCGTGACGTACAAGGGCATTCCTGTCGTGAAGCAAAACCCTGCCAATGGGCTCTACTGCGTTCTCGCCGGCAATTTCTGCGAGAATGCATACTGCCCGCGTGCGGACTATGCTGTCCGGGTGCGTTAAAAGGCCCTTAAAGTATCCTTGATTATTGCTCTCAAATTGCCGTTCCATCTCTTCAAAGAGTGAAAGCCTATCCGGTGAGGCCGCACCAGTAGTTGCAGAGGAGGCAGGTTTTGTCGTCATGTTGCAAACCCACTTGTGTCGGTGTTACTTTTTTGTGTTTTGAATCTCAAGGTTATTATAAATAATGCCTGAGGTATCTGTTGCCGATGCGCGTAAGGTTCTGGCGTCTCACAATAAACGACCTGTTAAATGCAAACTATCCGGCCGAAAAAGCCAACCATTGGGATATCAAATGCATGCAGGGCGAGTTCGAGCATTTCGGGGTATTCTGGTTCAGGTACGGAATCCCGTTTGACAAAGAGCCGGTCAACGGACTTGGAGTGTACTTCAACGAGATTCCTAAGCAGACAGTAGAAGGCGTCCTCGCTTTCCTTCAGTCAAAGTTCGGCGGGAGGATAAAGTACCGCCAGTCAAGGGCGTTTCTTGAAGGAGCAAGAGAATTCACGGACGCAAAGTCGATAGGTCTCCTGGCAAACGAGCTGAGCCTCAAGTTCAACGCCCCGGTGGAGCTGACGGTTGAGTTCGAGAAAGCAGACAAGGATGAGGTGGACCAGGACAAGTTTGGCCTGCCTGCGTCAAAGGCTCTCCCAATAACTGGCCCCGATTAGGGTTAAGATCCGCACATGTCTAGCAAGAATGGACAGACAATAATTATATCCCGTCTGCCTGCTAGTACTCGCTGAAGGGAAAGACTCGATGAGCGGAGAAATGACCCTGATGGAGCACTTCCACGAGCTCCGCGGGAGGGTAATTCACATTGCCGTCTCGGTAATTGTAGTCTCGCTCTTCTGCATGAGTTTTGGACTAAGGACGTTCGAGTACGGTGGCGTAACTTTAGTTTATCCATTCCCAGACCCGATTCACAACGTTGCCGTAGGCTTGACTCATTACATGCAGGAATCGCTTCTTCCACATGAAGTGCGCCTCATTCAGACGGCACCAGGACAGGCATTTTTCGCGCAGTTTAACGTTGCATTGCTTCTAGGCGTGCTAGCTTCGCTCCCGGTGATAGTAATGGAAATATCGGGCTTTGTTTCACCGGCTATCAGCAGCAGGACCAAAGGCAGCATCGCCAAGGTCCTGTTCTTCGTCTTTGTTCTCTTTGCGGCAGGAATAATTTTTTCATATCTTTTCGTAATTCCATTTACGCTTGACTTCCTTTACAAGTACGGGCAGGCAATAGGCGTGGAGACATTTCTCAACGTGAATGACTTTATCGCTTTTGTCATGCAGTTCTTTGTGGGCTTTGGCGTGGCGTTTCAGCTCCCGATCATAATGTACGTGGTCTCTCTGACTGAAGCCATTTCACCGAGATTCTGGCGAAATAACTTAAGGTATGCGATAATTGCAATAGCAATATTTGGCGCTGCTATTACCCCAGACGGAAGCGGGATAACGATGTGGTTTGTTTCTCTGCCCATGATCGGGTTATATCTGGCAGGAATGTTTGTCGTTGAGCGCAGAGCCCACAGCCTTCAGGGCCCGGAACGTCAGACCGGCGAAAGACCCGTGCAACTGTGAGTCCCCGGATGCGGACACCTTTACGATAAAGACTATATGCCGGGGAGCGCATTTTAGGATTGGCTATGGCGTACGAGAATGTTATCATTGTAATCGTGGCCGCCGGCATTCTCCTATTCGTCGGGTCGAAGAAACTTCCCGAGCTTGCGAGGGCAGTTGGCCGCGCACAGGGCGATTATGAAAAAGGAAAGAGGGAAGCAGCCGAGGAAATCAAGCGGGCACAAAATCAGGGCTCCTCAGTGGGCAGGGAAAAACTTGAGGAGCTAGCCGTGAGCCTCGGGATCGACTACTCTAACAAGAATGACGACGAGCTGCGTGCCGCGATAGAGTCTGAAATTAGCAAAGGCAAAGCAAAGGTCTGAATGCGCTCTGCATAAGGGGCTTCTTGTATTGCGCCTGCGACCGTCGTACGTCACCATCACCTGCAGTATTCATTAAATATGGTCTGCCAAATGCAGAGCTTTGAGCTAGTATTCATTTGATAACTTTACAGCAGGTATCGTCAATTCTTAACCAGTATGATCCCAAGAAGGTTTCAGTCGCTGCAATAGGCAGCCATTCGGCCCTTGAAATAATGGACGGGGCAAAGGATGAAAACCTCTCCACCATATGCATATGCCAGAAGGGCCGCGATTTGCCGTACAGGCGGTTCAAGCGGCTTGCAGACGAGATAATGCTGGTCGAAAAGTTCTCCGACGTTCTTAACCGAGAAAATCAGGAGCGGCTAAGGCAACAAAATGCAATAATCGTTGCGCACAGAGCATTCACCGCCTACCTCGGATACGACAATATAGAGAACAACCTGAAGGTGCCGGTTTTCGGAAATAGGATGTTGCTGAGGGCAGAGGAGAGAACAGCAGCGCGCAACCAGTACTACCTGCTTGATAAGGCCAAAATAAGGCACCCGAGGATCTTTGCCAGGCCATCGGACATCGACGGACCCGCAATGGTGAAGGTTCAGGAAGCAAAAAGAAATCTGGAGCGAGCCTTTTTCATAGTGACCTCATATGAGGATTACAAGCGCAAGTCTGCAGAAAAAATAGACAGCGGCCGCGTGACGAAAAAGGATTTGGACGCGGCGACGATAGAGGAATACGTTCCGGGCACGTACTTTAACCTCAACTTCTTCCATTCGCCGATTACCGGCGAGACCGAATTTCTTGGGATCGAGCGCAGGCTACAGACGAACCTTCACGACCTCGTTTCAATTCCAGCGCGGCAGCAGCTGGAATTTGACGCCGAGGTCCGCAATATAGAAGTGGGCCACATGCCGGCGAGCATCAGAGAGTCGTTACTTGAAAAGGTCTTTGAAATGGGCGACAAGTTTTCTGTCGCCGCAAGAAAAGAATATCCGCCGGGAATAATAGGGCCGATTTCGCTTCAGAGTATAGTGACTGTCGACCTTGACTTTGTCGTCTACGATGTTTCGCTTCGTGTCCCTGGAAATCCAATCTTGGCCACTACCAGTCCCTACACTAAATACTACTATGGGGAAACCTTTGGAGTCGGACGCAGGATAGCTATGGAAATCAAGAGCGCCACTGCCCAGGGCAAATTGGGCGAGATTGTTACCTAACGCTCTATTGCTTCCTTGAAAAGGCCGCTTCGCACCTTGATAGGCGCGTCGTAATAGGCCGCCAGCGCGATGGCGTCAGATGCCCTGTAATTCCGGAGCACAACTGTATTCCCTCTGTTTCTGAAATACAGATTCGCCCTGATTACGTGCCCCTCGCTGTCAGTTCCGCTCTGGTAGATGTGAACCTCTTCTAGCAGCATGTTTTGAGATACTGCAATTTCCTCTACGAGGTTGTAAATCGTTGGAATGCTGTTCTTGTCGCCCTCCTGGAATCGTGAAATGTGCCGGGCAACCTCCCCGGAAAATGCGCTCATGGTAAACTCCTTTCCGTCAAACGAGGTCAGGACGACAACTCCCTGCAATCCGAGATTGTCCCCATAGCCTACCTTGCTTATCTTTGCATCGACATACTCTTCGCCCTGAATGGAGCTTGACACGACATGATGATATAGTTCACACCAAGAATTAAGGCTTTGTAGAAGCGATATGAATCTGGATTTTTCCTCTTTTCCCATTGTGATTGGGCATTGTCAAGCGGAGTAGCGAGCACGATTATCACCAACGGTTTATTTGGCTGTCCGCGCAAAATCACTGGAAATGGACGCACAGCTCTCGCAGAGCATGCGTGAACGCGGCTTTAGAGTATTGTTCATGGGCGTCTTTTCCCTTGTCATCGCGTTTATCATTTATTCCAGGCTCTCCGGCTCGTCTGAGGGCAATGCGCCATCGCAGCAGCTGGAAAACCTTGCTCTCGGCATGCTGGCCATGACGGCAGCCTCCATGGCTTCAGTTCTATATGGAGCGCGTCTATTGTTCAGGTCCGAGCAACTACGGACCGCAGGAGGAACTGGCTTGATGTCCATGATAACAGGGGCGTTCTTGAGTAAAAGGTCCTGGCAGATTATGGTAGTTGCCGCGCTGGCGTACGGGGTCTTTTTTTCATTTCTGTCTCAAATATTCGTCTATCGACCCGATCTTTCGCTTTCGCAGGAAGGGATTGCGGTTCCCTCAATATCGCTCACCCCGTGCTGCGGAGCGCCGGGTTACATGCCCATGCTTACTGCGTACCTTACCGATCACTTTCTCATTTTGGTAATCCCCGTCAATGTGGTACTTGCTACTGTAGTTTCGCTGATGGTAGGATTCAATGTTTCGCTGAGCGTCTACACGTACGAACTCAGAAAGACAATTCAGGCGAGAACATCGATTGTAAGCGGCATCGGCGCAGCCAGCGGCCTATTCATGGGCTGCCCGACCTGCGCAGGTAGCCTGATTTCCGCGGCCCTTGGAATTGGCGCGGTCGGAGCGGGGACGACGAGCGCCGCGATTCTGGCGCCGTTTCAGACTGTCTTTATTGCTGCGGGTCTTCCCGCACTTGCCATTGCACCTTTTCTAGTGGCAAGGAGCATCAGGGCAATTCATTCCTGCAAGATAGCAGGCAATTGACCGAACGCCATTAGGACTTGATTAAAGCTTGTCTCGCGTGACGCTGCGAGCGGAAGGCGCGCGTGCAGGCATTACTGCTGAAGGATGCGGAACGTTGACCGGTGCCAGAAAGGGAGTGACCTTTTGCGCAATGCTGTCCAAATACATCTGCACGTGGGGCTCCACGTCCCAGATCTTCTTTTCCCCAAAGAGGTATCCGTAGCGCTGTGAGCTGCCAATTTTTTCTCGATGCCGGAGAGCTTCAAGATATACTTTGGTAACGGCGTGTTCGTCGAATCCGTTCTTTCTGGCTATCGCGTCGAGCATCCCATGCATCCCGGAGCCGTGCTGCGCCGCCTCCTTGACCCTGTATGCAATCTCCTTTGGTATGCCAAGAGCTCTGGCAAGATTGCGATGCACTCTCTTGCCGTACATGTCCCTACCATCCCTGATGTTTAACCGCAGGCTGCATTCCATGGCCACACGTATGACTTCTGGATCCAAAAATGGTTCACGGAGCTCGATGCTGTTGGCCATGGTTATCTTGTCTTCACGCTCCAGGGTCTCTTTGTACAGGAGAAGCAGATCTTGCATCATGTGGGACCGAAGCTTGCGATAACCTTCCTTTTCCGCAACTCTGGAATACCATGAATAGCCGCCAAATAACTCATCAGCGCCCTGCCCGGTTAGCATGACTCTCACACCGTCAACGCTGGCAAGCTTTACTGCGCCATAAACCGGCAGAGCAACTTCAACCTGACCGGAATTGCTGTCCTCGATGACATTGAGTACCTCGGGGACTAGGTTCTCGACCTGGATTTGGTCAAGCTCGCATACTCGAAGGTCAAGGTCCAGTTGTTTCGCAATCTGTCTTGCAAAGGTAGTATCGTGTGACCCTCTAATCCCACACGTGTAGCAAACCACGCTTGGGACCAATTGTTTTGCGGCGTGCGCTACCATTACGCTGTCGATGCCGCCGGAAAAAATTATGCCTATACTATCAAAGTCCTGCGTCCTCTTTTTCATGGAATTCATAAATGCCTGCTTGTACGCGCTTACGGCGCCGGACATTGTCTTGTACCGAAGCTTGCCAACCGGCGGAACAGGCTGCGAGACCTCGTATCGCTCAATCGCTCCGTCTTCACTTATGAGGACTGCCTCGCAAGGCATGACTCGCTGCGTCGGTTCGGAAATGCCAATCTTCCAAAGAGCCTTTCTCTCTGATGCAAATGCAACCAGGCTGCTGTCCTGCGCGTAGTACAACTGCCTTACACCGAGCCTGTCACGGACCAGCACGGTATCTCCGGTTACTTCGTCTCGAACTACGATCGCATAGACACCGTCAAGTACAGCGACTGTCATTCTGATGGCGCTAATGAGCACGTCCGAGCTTTTAGCATTAGGCGTATTGATGCGGTTAAAGTTGTCTTCAAGAATGTGGACAATCAACTCACTGTCTGTCTGCGTATGCAAAATATGACGCGGGGTGCCATCAGGGGCTTTCGTTTGCTCAATGCCTGCGCGCAGGTCTTTGTAGTTGTAAATTTCGCCGTTATGCTCTAAAGTAAACCGCCCGTCGCAACTCCGAAATGGTTGGGCGCCGCATGTCCCGCCGACTATGGCAAGGCGTGTGTGTCCGATGGCACTCCTGCCGCTTAGCCTTTCCATGTCAAGGCTTTTGATAGAGTCTGACTTGACGATTCTGCCATCCGCAACGATGCCCGCGCCATCCGGTCCCCTGTGAACCATGCAGCCTAGCATTACACGTACCTTGGCCACTGAATCCTCGCCGTTTTTTGATATTACTCCTGCAATTCCACACATTTTGTTAACTACCACCAAATATTCAAAGGTCGATTTCTCCGCTCAACGCCAGCAGGGATATCGACTTCAATCACATTAAGATGGCGTAAATCACTTTTAAGACTTAAGGAAGGAAAGACAGAACTTTGTACAGGTCGCCATCACTGATTATGTTCTCAGTTGCTTTTGCTATCTCTGGGTCCTTGGGCATGAACGCAATGCCGACTCCCGCGCGCTCTATCATGCAGATGTCCGACTTGGTGTCGCCTATGGCAATGGTTTTGTCGATTCCAACCCGCGTCTGATCGGCAAATTTTTCAAGGTGAAATCGCTTGCATACGGATATGTTGCAAAAGCAGCCTATCCTTTCCCATCCAAGAGGCATTTCGACCCTGCCCGTCGCCCTGCCTTGCTTGATTTCAAGAATATTGGCGGCGACAAAGTCAATCCCTAGCCTGCTGGCCACGTAGCCCGCCACTATGGTGTAGCTGTCGCTGATAATTCCCACGACATAGCTCATTTCTCGCAGCGCGGAAATCGTCTTTTCACAGTTACGCGCAAGCGGGATTGACTCCACCGCATTTTCGATATCCTTGGTTGTCGCGCCGGCAAACAGCGATGCAATCGCGGTTGTCTGCTCGAATCCGGGCTTCCCGCCGAATGCACGCATCCTTTCTCTTACCTTTTCCTCGACGCCTAACTGCCGGGCAAGAGAAAGGACGAGCCTGCCATCGAGAAGAGTCCCGTCCATGTCAAATGCTGCAAGGCCGCGATATAGACCTCCAGAGTCTTTTTGCGTCTTGGCGTCTCCCAATGGCCCGGCTCCCCCAGCGCTATTGGGCCGATATGCTTGCCTTTGAAAGCGCCTTTGCAAACTGCCTGACGTCAACGTCCCTGATGGGCTCTATTTTTTGCAATGGCGGCGGCTCCTCGGTGGCCTCAAGCATAGATTTGCTCCTCAGATGTTCAAGTATCTTTTCCCGCAGTTTCGGCGGGCATATCCTGCTATGATAAATGGAGCCGAGCGATGCAACTATCATTTCCTTCAGGTGCTCGTCTCCCTTGTCCTCATGAAAGTGGGGGTTGCGCGTCTCGACCTGCATTATCTCCAGGCCCTTGTCCATCACATCTTGGTAAGCGGTAGGCACGATGCCGCCAAACTCTTCGAGCGCATTGACAATCTCAAAAGATTCGATTGAAAATCCTGACGAATAGGTGAGTAGCTCCGCGAGCTTGATGGACATGCAGTGCTCTCCGGAATTTCCCGTTCTCATTACCTCCGTTTCAAACCCCGTATAGTACGACATCAACGAATTCAGGTACTGGTTGGTAATTTCAGAGACGCGCCCCCACTTTGAAAAGTAAAGGCCCCCTTCGGAGATCTTGGGCTTGTAGATCCAAGAGACGCGCACCATAACGTAGGGCGTCTTTGACATGGCTATGCCGGATGCAAAAATCTTGACGTACTCGTTCACTGCTCCGGGGACATAGTTATCAGAGTCAATAAACCCGACGTATTCCTTGCCAGCCATTTTCGCGAGCATCATGCCGACCACCATTCCCTCCGCCTTGCCGCTTCTCACTGCACCATCAGGGCCTATCAGGGCGCTGTAGCCCGCCTGCGTCAGTGCGGCCGCAAGACCCGGATCTTTCTGGTGAATTATCAAAGAGTCCCGGCCAACGAACCGGTTGAATTGCTCAAGCGCATCTTTTTCAAGTTTGTAACGGTCCACAGGCTGCCTTGGGCTGTTTGACACAATTATCGTGAGGCAATCGTGGGGAATGCCGCTCAGGACGCCTTCAAGCAACTTCAACCGCTCGCCCTTTATGGGAATAACAATTGCCATCTTGCGTTCGATTTCAGCTATCTGGTCGTTTGAAACCTTTTGAACCCATTCGTTCGGAGACCTGCTGCCGTCGTCAAACCCTGAGTCAATTTCGTATACGCGCTGGACCCCGTGAAGGCTTACCGCCCCAAAGCGCTCCGTATATCTTGGAAGATCCAGCTTCATAGAACGTGCGCTTTCAGAAACGTCGGGATCACATATAGCGATTTCCATAAGTAGATCGCAGCTTTCAGGTCGATCTAGTGCATCTATATTCGAGGTTCTACCAGGCAAGGACACCTTCTGGCAGTCTTTCGATAAGCCAAAGCGCCGCGTCTAGCTGAGACTTTGAATGGTTCAGGTGGCCTTCTCCAAGCTCAATGGTTCCTTGGATCGTGCCTCCCGTCAAAGCCGCCAACTCCCTCAGGACGGTGACGAGCGGAATCTCTCCTTTGCCTAGAGGGAGGCCTTCTCCCTGAACGGTATAGCCGGCGGCATCGCTAATGTGAAGCAGCGCCAAACTGCCCGATAGCATCTTTGCGCATTCTTTCCAGTCAGGGGCAAAAGAGTAGATCTCCCTGTCTAGGTCTCCACACAGATTCCCCCTGCCGTCCTTTAGGTAATTTGAATAAAGCGTATAGTGGGAAAGGTCAAGCACGGTCTTTATCCCTGCCTTTTGGAGGGGCTCGAATTCGTGTGGATGAAAAGGACCGCTGCTTGCAAAGCCGCTACCGTACTTGGGGTAGCTGTTTTCGACTGCGAATTCGCACGAGTCCCTGTACTCTGCCAGCTCATTTTTGACCAGCCTCAGGTATTCTTGAACGGCCTGTGACATCATTTCAAATTTTTCCGTTCTGGTGATCGGAAGGTTTTCGAGTGGCACGTAGTTGGTCAAATGAGAGATTACCATGACTTTGTTTTCAAGCCCGACCAGCCCTGAAACCATGCTTGCTTCCTCGGCAGTACGTATGATGGATTCCCTTATTGTGGGCCCCGACTTTTCGTCCCAGAGATTTTCGCCCCTCTGGTAGATTATTGCATGGTATGACAGGTACTCGATCCTGTTCGACCTGCAAAACAAAGCAATGTCTTCCGCTCTCTTCCGGACTGATGTCTTGTTAAATATCGACGGTATCTGCTGTACCTCGTGTCCGCGTATCCGGCGACCTGTCGTGTCGGAAACTTTACGAATTATTTTTCCGATGTCTGCTAGATCTCCTGCTTTGTGCGATGACTTTAGCTGAAGTAGTATCAAAACGGGCGGCATCTTGCATAGAATGATCGCCCTTATTGCTTTAGCGCTAGCATTCAGCTACCCAAACATCATAACCCAAACATCATAACATCGACCTCTAGAAAGCAGAGTAGGAAGAGCAGACAGGATGCGATCTCGCCTGCCTTTGCCAAATCAATTAAATTATGCTCGTACCAATGCAATGTATTCGCATTGTGATCCCGAGCGTTTGTACGCGTGCCATGTTCCCGGCTACAAACGGCGTTCGCTTGGGGCTGCTGTCACAATGCGAATGCTTGATTCTCCGAATCAGGATTCTTTTGTAACAGTCTTGATAGAGAGCTTAAAGTCCCTGTTCTGAGGTCAATGCTTGCGCCATTGCGCTCCGGGTTTGCAAATGTGATAGCCCTTGAGGCTGATCGGCCCGTTGCATGCCTGACATACCCGCGGTGTCGGTGTCCTCTTTGGCAGATGCTGAAAATTTCCTCTGCTGACCTCGTTAACCGCCTTTTCAAGCGCGACGAGTTTTGCCTGCAACTTTGGAATGCTCCTCTTTGCCTTTCTATTGTGCATTCTCAGGCGCACTTTGTAAATCTGATCATGCAGGTCGCGCAATTTCTTTTTGCGAATGTGGCGGTTCGGGTCTGCCATGCCTCTTATCTCCGTGCAGAAATTGACACTTTAATGTTTCCCGCCCTCAGGGGCCCGTGCAGGAGGGGAGGAAACAGAAGAACTTATCACTAATCTTTTATACCTCTCAAGACGATGTGGCATGAGAGGATTCCTATCTATGTTTATACTCAGCAAAGCTTCTGTATGTTTCTTACATGATCCAAGCCTCGTCTTCTACGAGATCGTCCACTTTACAGTCTTTTTGTCCGGCCAAGGTGCAATTACGCAATGATCGCTTGGCGCAAGTACCGGAATCTGGGACTGACCCTGGCGCTGATTTCGGTTATCCTGACAACTTGTGCTACTGCTGTTTTTTCTGCAAATCTGCGCCAGGTTTCAGGTAGCACCACTAGCGAAGTTCAGCAGTATGACTATATCATTTACACCGATGGCGCAACGACTTATGCGAAGAATGGAACTACCGGTGCAATAGACTATTCCAGTGTGGACGCGGCAACCGCTATTCAAGAAGCTGTGAATTCGCTGCCAACTAAAACCACATACGGCAACCACTACATTTTCATACAGCCGGGACCGAATAATGACACGTATTCTATTGCAGAGACTATCAACGTAACCGGCAGTGTTATGTTCGTGGGAACAGGAATCGACGACGTTTTGGAGCTTCAAAATGGAACCAACAAGCCAATGTTTTCATTCACTAACGGCGGCATTTCGGACGGCCACAACGCCGGACTAGAAAACCTTCGCCTTGAGGGCGACAAAGTCAATCAGAGCGGCGGCGACTATCTCGTGACAATTAGGAACGATTATGATGCGATAATAGAGCACGTCTGGTTCTGGCAGGCGTACGGAGGTGCCTTGCATTTGCAGAACACCGTCCAGGCTCAAGTGTACCGCTCGTGGTTTGAAGATTCGGGTGGGAATGGAAAGGTGGTTCTCGGCGGCAGTGCAGGGACTCAAAGTCCGCCTGCACTCTACGTCGACCAGGGCACTTCACCCAAGATTATTGACAACATTTTCTTTGACAATCCCCACAAGGACATCTATACATACCTGGTCACAACGGACCCCCAGATTCGAGGAAATATTTTTGTAGATTCATTGACCGGCGCCTTGGTGCTTGACGCTTCGAAATACGGGCAGGTGTCAGAGAACTGGTTCGAAGAAAACTCGTTCAACAACGATGGTCTGTATCCTGCAATACTTGTAGATTCCACTTCTCCGGGCAACCGCTGCTCGAACATCGAAATATCCAAGAACACAGGATTTGCCGAGGCTCCAACAAGGCCAAGCTACTTTGTAGATTCAGACGGCAATTGCGATCAAATAGATATTGTTGCAAACGACTTTAGCGGTGCCACCGTTGGCTTGTACCGGCAGGCAACCGGGTCGACCGCCTTTTCCGTATCCGAGAACCGCGGGAATACCAACCAGGGTTTACTCGACTGCAGCTATCAGGTATCGATTACGGGAGCTTCATACTCCGCTCGCAACGGCAGGACGGGCGTCAATGATTTCGTCGACTCAAATGCGACTAGAGTGATCAATAATGCTCTGGCAGCTGGGCCGGGAACAGTCTGCCTAGACCCGGGAACATTCAAACTTACCGGCGAAGTGCAAATGAACTCAAAGGGCGAAGGGCTTGTGGGCCAAGGTCCGGAAGTGACCATCCTTAACCAGACTCGCAGCGGTTATAGCGCACTCCATATCAACGGTGCAAATTATGAGAGGGTATCTGACCTCTCGCTCTATGTGCCCCAAGCCGGCGCAACAGATCATGTCTTGAAGATAACACCATTGACATCTAGTGGAACGACTGGCAGCGTGTTTCAGAATCTGCGGATCCAGAACGGCGATGCAGTTCACTATGGAATATTTGGCCAGAACGTCGACCAGAGCAAGTTTGACAATATAGAAATCTCGAAAGGAATCAACGGCGTCGACTTGGTCGGCAACGATGCCTCAACTACACACGGCCACAATACGTGGTCAGGCATAAAGATACTTACAAGCGGAGCGCCCGCAGGCACGGGTTTTAAGATCGATAAGGTGGGCTCTTTTGCCGAGCGGTACAACAGCATTTCAAACCTCGAAGTCAAGCCAGCCTTGTACACCATCGGTAGCACTGGAGTATCGGTTGCAGGCGATTACAACATCGTTAACACGGCAGACATCGAAAACGTTGATACTGGCATAAACGTCTTTTCCGGAAATAACGTGGGAGTCGTCGGGGCAGAGATTATCGCCAACGGCGAAAGTTCAACATTCAAGGGTGCTGTTTATGTCCAGTCTGCCGCGAGGAACTTTTACCTCTCAGATGCTGATATCCTGCCGGTCGCACCAACATCGGGGAACACCGGGATCCGCGACCAGGTTACTCAGCCTCAGGGGGGATCGGTTTACACTGACGTCCGCGTTGGCAACTTTGCCTCCGGCAGCAGAATCCTGCTTTCGGCGGTATCCGTAACAAAGGGACTTGGGTTGGTAGACGTGCAGTCAGGAAGATATTCAGAAAATGGTGGCACAGCCACGTTCAGCGGAACTGGCTCGAGAACTGCGTTTAGCATCAACCACAACCTCGTCTTCACTCCTACGAACTACGAAGTGGTGCCATGCTCCTCTGCGGCTGCAATCACATTCTACGTGACAGCTTCCAGTACGCAGCTAACCGTAACCTTTACGACGGCGCCGCCTGCAGGCACAAACAATGTTGCTCTCTGCTGGAGGGCATCTTGGACAGACAATTGACTAACCAAGGCCCTCTCTGCACAAAGCACCGTCCATAACGCCTTTTTTCAAATAAAAAATACAAAATCTTGCAAGAAAGTTATTGAAAACTGTAATTGCCTTTATTCATTCCGAAAACCTTATCACCATGGTTGGTTATTTATCCAATTATCTTGGAAAGAGCCGTCCAACACATTCAAGATGCCAAAACAGGCGACCAAAATGCTCCACCTACAAATGATGTCGTCACTCTAATGAGCTCTCCCGTTGGCGAAGTAATGAGAACTGACGTGGCAGTACTGGAATTTGACGCGAGCGTTCAGGAAGCGCTGAACAACATGCAGGAGAAAAACCTCCGCAGCGTACTAGTCGCACATAAGGGCGAAGTCGTGGGCCTGGTAAGCAAGACTGATGTCCTGTTCAAGGTCACATCGCAGGGCAAGAATCCCTCAAAAGTCAGGGTCCGTGAAGTAATGAGCAGCCCCGTCGTTGCTGTCAATCCTCAGACTACCATTCAGGAGGCGCTTGAGATGATGGACAGAAAGAAAGTTCGGCAAGTGATGGTGCATGCGTTTGCGGCCGTCCTTGGGATGGTAACTCGCGAGGATATTTCGGAGAGGATTGAGAAAGCCTCCTTGGCTACCGAGTCAAAGGCAATTTCCGGCGCAGCGGTCTGCATAATCGACACCAAGACTATATCTTATACCCGTGATACGTCAAAGGCAAATTATCAATGCCCCTATTGCGGCTCGCCGTTTGATACAAAGGAGGGCCTGTCAAAACACATCGACAGGCTCCATGAGGAGTCCGGCCTCCTGGAAGGCGATTACCGCAAACTTCACGAGCTCTAGGGCCAGCGCCTTTTCAACCGTTATGCCGTCGCCTTTCCTGCCCGATATGTCTGCCTATTATTACCATGGCGCCCAGCGCAGAGGTAACCAGCAGCGTCGTGAACGTTGACGGAAATTCAGGCACAACCTGTTCGCCGGTTATCACGATGCTGTGAGTGCTATGCATGTAATTTACCGTTATTGAGGTTTCATTAGTGTCGTCATAGTGCTCAACCGTGTAATTCTTAGTCGGCTCTCCGTCTATCGTTACAGAAAGATTGTCCCGGAGTACCGAGCTTAATAGGACTGTAGTGGAGCCACTCGTTCCATGCTCACCGCTAACTCTAAAAGAGATTTGCTTCCTTCCTTCGTCAAAGGCAAAATCTGTCAGGTTAGCCGACGATGTCCTCAGCGCCACTGTGTAGGTGCCGTTCTTTGCAGAAACTGTCTGGTTATAGAACCTGTCTCCGAACAGCTTGTCATAATGGCCCGGTCTGAATGCGTCGATTGAACCTGGCAGCGAGATCGATTTTATTGATTGCTTAAACTGAGGCAACACGCTCTCCCTCGTATCGTTGTCACTTGCAATAAGGCCTATACTGATACTCAAGTCACTGGTAAAGGCGTGGTACTCTTCGATTACTTCTGAACCCAGACCGAACATGTCGCATCTATAGTTCACCTTGCTAAGCGAAAGCCCTCCATTTTCAGTGAAGATGTGTGTTTCATTGACCGGGCCGCAGACATGCCTGCCTGATCTCGGTTTTTCGTTCAACGCCTTGCCGAGGTCCTTGATACTGATATAGAGCGTCGCTTTGGAGCTGTGATCTGGGCTCTGTGGAGCGTAGGCTAGATAGGATGTAAAGTTTCCAATTTCCTGTTTGTAGCCTGTCCAGCCATCCGGCAGGTTAATCGTTAGCCCACTTTGCTTGTCCGATATGGTACTGCCAGAAAGCTTCGTGGAAATATCTTGTGGGATTATCTGGACAGAACCGACTAATTGATTTGCTGTAGGCAAGTAATCAAGGTAGTCAGCGACCGAAGTGGCGTAGGTGGCCATATAGGCTATCCCGTTCCTGACGGCAACGATAACGGCACCCTTTACCTGCAGGCCGCCTCCGGCTGCCGTTCCGAGGTAGGCATCCGAATTCTGCATACTTGCAACGTTGTACGCCACCTGAAGGTTCTGACCTCCCCTCTGATCCGTAGGTTCCTTGACAAACGCGCTAAACACAACCTTGTATGCGGGAAAGCCGCCCAAAGTCGTGCCGGCCGTGTCGACCAACTTGAAGCCATCAAAATTATCCGCGAGCGTATAGGGGAGCACATCCGCAAATTCCTTGGCAGTCATGTTCAGAAACACCGGGGATGCGGCTATGTTGAAGATTCTTGGGGAGCTAGCATCTGTAAAGGTTACGCTGGATGGTGACCCGAATTCTGATGTTTTATGCACGTGCCAGTCTCCGGGGTACTGAAGTTGCATTCCAAGTTCCTTGCTTGAGTACAGGTCAAAGCCAGTCTCGATTTGGTTAGTGTCTATCTTGAAAGAATGTACCATCTGCTGTAGTATCGGAGCGTACAATGAACCATACTTGGTGAATTCTCCAACGAACATTACTACGTATACGCGCTTTTCGACTATTGTCCATATGACGAAAACCGTAACGCGCGTTCCGTCCCTGCTGTAGCCGGATAGCTGAAGCTGCTGGCCAGGATATCCTCCAAGTGAACTAAGTTGAGAACCAGTGGTCGTGACATTTGAAAGGAATTGAGATTGTTCTATTTCGGACGTTAGGCTCTTGGAGTAATCATACAAGCTGATGTCGTACGTAAGATCCTGTACTGAAACTAGGACCGATTCACGGATTACGTCGTTTGCATTATCCAGGGGAGCCTCAAACCCGACCGGAAAGTCTGGCGGTTGGTACTTTGACCAGGTCGACGGATATTGGATGCTAAATCCATAATCCGTGTTGTTGTAAGTCAAAAATTCTGGAAGTCCTCCGGACGTTGCGTATGTGGGAGGCGGGCTGGTGTCAGTCGGGATGTGAAAGCTTGAAAGCGCCGCGTTTTTCTGAGCAGCATAGTCCCCGCTGATATTCTCGGAAACTATGAATGCGAACTCGTATGACTTGCCATTCGCAAGAGCAAACTCTCTGTAAGCCTCAAAGGTTTCAGCAGACGAGGTCTTGTAATTGATAACCAGCAGCCGACCTGCGTCCCCAGAAAGTGTTACCGGCTGCCAGCTGTAACTGAAAGAGTCATACGTGATGTTGTAAAAGTTGACAGTGTCCGCCTGATAAGAGTCAAGTGTCTCTCCTCCTGTCACATTCCCGACAAATACTCGGGCAGTTGCATAATTGTTAAAGAAATACCCATGGTAGGGCGAATAAAATGAAACGCCATCAGAAGAGCTTTCCACCTGCCAGTTTTTGTCATATTGGATTGAATAGCCCAGCTTGTTGTCGGAATAAGAGGCTAGCACGGGCACCCGGGGTGACAGCGGGGTAAGCGTAGTTGCAATGAGCGACGAGAACATCGCAGTGAATGACGGTTCATAATCAGACGCTTTTGATTTGTCAGTAACGGCTTGCATCAGGTATGCGCGGTTTCCGTTGATCGACCAAATCGCCCATCCTTGAACTTCGCCCGTAAATGCCGGGGTGTTTACGTAGGAAGAATAAATTATTTCATGCGCAGGATTGCCTGCGAGCCACTTCCCGGTGGTGAGGTTCTGGATAATGTGAAAATCAGGGTCTGCGGTTTCCCTATAATTGATGTATACGCTTCCAAACTGGTCCAAGGTGACAGAATTGTTTAACTTTTCCTCGACAAAGTTCACGTGTGTGGGGTAGTTGTGGCCAGTGAGATCTGATAATGCAAAGAAAGAGATCGTATTTTCGAAAGCCAAGTAGGTCGAGTTTATCATCCAGTCGGTGGGGTAAGAAATCTGCACTCCCATCGTAGAATTTACATATTTGTTCCAATTCGCCGTCGAGGGAATGGCACTCTGAGCAAAAGCCCGGTTTGAAATGGTTGAGAAGGGCAAGAAAGAGAGACTTGCAGGGACGCCAAGCAGAAGCACCACTAGTGAAATTGCTATTATCGTCTTGTAGATACTTCTAGAGTTATTATCCATGCCCTGACCAAGTACGGGATTTATTTAAAGATACTATTCTGCGCACGGTGGATGCTCGTCAGCTTATCGAAAACTCCGCTTGTGCTGAAGCAATGGGAGAGTAGCCCGAAGCGGTGTGAATGGATGCCGTGTAATTACCGCTGCCTGCACCCGAGTCAGCCCACTCGATTGTCTTTGACTCTCCTGCGTGTAGCAGAGTAATCACCTGGCCGGACACCGGGCTGTAAATCTGCCCGGTGGACTGATTTTTCACCGAAAGCCCAAGATTGAGGTCCGGAAAGGCAAGATCGCTAGGGCCTGAATTCTTTGCCGTAAATGACACCAGCCCGCCTCTGCTATAATGTACCTTTTCGGAACTTAGGATCAAACCCGTATTGCCGCCAGGTTTTCCACTTTCCGAACTCTTTTGATAAAATGCTGCCAAACCCAACATGAGTCCCATGACCGCAAAAGTCAGGATAAAGAGAGCAACGCTTGAGCGCATTCCTATGTAAAATCTAACTGAACGACCATGCAAAAAATATTTCTTCTATGACCATCGGATGCAGGCGTCGGACATCCTGAAGTCATAATGAGACAATGGTGAGTAGTTCCTGTCTGAGGCTCTCAATGATGATCCTTGATGCGGCCTCACCCAAGAGCTTTCCAAGCTTGTCGACGAACTTGTCGGGCTGGGAAACGATGTCGGTATCGCGTAATTTGTATACGAGCCTGAAGGTGTCAAAAATAAGCTCCGCGGTTTCCGCGTCCAGCTTTTTCGCTAGTACATTCCTTATGGCTTCGACAAGTTTCAATCGCTGCAGCGGGCTTATGGTAAAGTCTCGGCGGAGCGAACCATCGTGCTTATCAAGCAGCGCTATCAGGTGGGCTAGAGAGAGTTTGTCGAGCCATTCAGTCAAATACCCGCAAACGAATTGAACATTTTCTGGCAGCCGCTGCGCAAGTATCGATTCATAGTCAATTACCTTTGAATGGTGGTTTGATTGGTCAAAAAAAAGGTCCCCAAGCATTCCGACCGCCACCGCACCGGCGAATCTATTTGTCCTTTTCATTTCGAATAGCTTCTCCCATTGTTTAAACAGGATTGTGCATTCTGTGTCAGCGGAGAAGAAGATTCTGGGCTCGATTATCGTCAGGGCCCCTGTTTCAACGTAACCCTCGATGCCTCCAAGGATCCTCCCCAGTACGGGTATGACATCGACGGCTCTTGGCTCTGCGATGTAAATGACGGCATAATTCGCTTCGAGCAAACCTACGATGTGTCGATGGATAAGAGGACGAAATTCGTCAAGCTTCTGATGGCGCAGAGTGCGTGTGCATGAGGCGAACCATCCATTCTCCTAAAGTGGAGAATTTGAGTATAAATGCCTTGTTAGTCGAATCCTACTATGACAGAGGCGCAGAATGGATGACAAATGGCGTAATTGTCGCCCGTCGCAGACAATACCGTGGACTGATGTTTGAAAAGATACAAGAAATATTGGAGAAGGCCATCCGTGACGCCTATCTCCTCTTTGTGCTTTTTTTGGACTTCTTGGAAGATGGCTTTGCGGGCCGCTTTACCATGCTCTGCCACAGCGCGATCATGTTGCCCTCCGGGTCAGCCCCAATAAATGACCAGCCCATACCCGGTACCTCATTCTTGCCTACGACCTCTGTTCCGCCAGCTGCTTTGAAGGTCTCTATGGCAGAATCTATCTTGTCGACATTGATGTAGTTCCTTGGCGCCTCGTTTGGGGCCATTCGCTTGTACATGCCGCCGCCTACACTCTTGCCCTGGGGGCCAGTAGAAATCAGCCAGTATTCAAATCCTGGCATCTTGGCATCTTTGAACTTCCATCCAAAGCACTTGCTGTAGAACTCCTTCTGCTTTTCAACGTCGTTTGCTGGTATTTCGAAATGGACGACAGTCTTTACGACCATAGTCGCTTGGTAGAAGTGCATGTTATTAAGTTTGATTGCATCGGTTCTCATGCAGCCTCGAAACTTTACTGGGGTCGCACTAATCTATTCAGTACGGCGTTTGAATTCCGCATTGCGCCTAACCATACGAACGGCCGCGTCCGCCTTGAGTGTGTCCTAGAGTAATTCAAAAGTTTGCTCTCTTGCCGGCTTTGCGTGCACCAGGAAACTGATTATCTGCGTCAACTTGCTGGTATTCCCTTCAGCAGACCAACAAGCCGAGAGGCGGTAAGGCCCAATTATCAAGAAACTAGCATCTCTGCAGCCTTTAGGCCGAGTGCCTCACGATAAGGACCGGGCACGATGCGCGCTCGGCGACGCTCCTCGACACGCTCCCGAGCATACCCTTGTTCGAAGTGACGCCGGATCCCACATTGCTTATCACAACAAGTTCCACGCCTTCCTTCTTGGCAAACTCAACAATAGAGTCGACAACGTGGCCCACCCTGACGGCGATAGTGATGCCTATGCCTGTGGTGCGGTACTCTTTCCTCTTTGCTTCAAGCTCTAGGGTGGCTATGTCAATCATTGTATTGTATACTGATCTAATCCTCTCAGAGAGTGCCAACTCTTCTTGGAGCTCCCTTGGGGGCCGCATTGCCGGGTTCTTTTGGGATTTCGGAATCTCGGGTATGACGTGAAGGATAATCACGTGGGAACCAATCACCTGAGCGAGTTTCATCGCGTGCTCTAGAGCCATCAGAGATGCTGTCGAAGAGTCGTATGGAACGAGAATCTTTCCATACACGGCCTAATAACTCCCTGGTCCGGCCAATACGGGGGCTGCGCGCAGGATGCATAAAATGATTGTCTTGCTATTGAGGTATCGTATAACGAATGCCTTGCATTAGACGCTCTGTTCAGATTCTGGTTCTACAAGAGCATGTGTTCAGGGTGTGACATCGACTGGCCGGCTGTTTATTTAGCTCATCTCATAATCTCTCATCGGCGCCGGTGAACCAATTATATTAGTTTTTTCTGAATTTGCTTTATACTTCTTAGTTCGCTGACCACTCATGACAGCAAAGAGGACGTTTCTCTTAGCAACCGCCTCATTGGCAGCAGTTTTTGTTGTTTCAATGATGGCAACACCGGCCTTAGCAGCAGGAACCTACGCGCAGCTCGTTGCGTTTGCGGTTCACAAATTCGGACCAGTCAATGGATATGGCATCCAAGCAGCGACTCCAATACCTAATTCGCCAGCGTCAATTTCGGAGCTTTCTTCATACGCTGTATTCGGTTACGGCTGGCTTGACCACCTGCCGTCGGCTACAAACCCGGCTACCGCAGTACTCGCTACGATCCATCCTGCATTTACCGATTCAACTTATGCAGCTGGCTCGCAATGGCACGCCCACACCGCGACTCTGGTCCTGGACAAGGTAGGAGAAATTTGTGTTGCGGCAATTGCAAGCCCAAGTTTCAAGCTGGGAATTGCAAATGACCTGATGGGCGAAACATTACCGTCGTCAACTGCAGGTGCAATAACCGCAGCAGGCGCAGCCGCATCATATGGCGTAGTCCTGGACGGGTCTAACAGCTGCAGCCCGATAGAGGTAGAGTTACAACAGCCCGATGGGAGCTTTGCGCCCTCAGCTCATACACTGGAGGTCGTCCCCATTTCTGCTACGACAAACAATGTTTTGCCGTAGCCCTCTTTCCTTTTTTGCAAAACCCGCGTCGATGCAGGCGAAGCAGCTTCCTCTTCGAACCAGTTTTTCGGAGCTAGCGCCTATTAGAATTCTGAGCATTGTCCCTCGCCACAATGCCAAAAGGCTGTGGGGTGCGACTGCACTGAATGGCAAAGTACACAAACGGCTTTTATCTATTTCCGAGGTTCTGGCTCATGTTGGAAAATGACCGACTTGAACACAAAATCAATGCCTGAGGGGATGGGATGGCGAGTTGGTGTCACTATACTTGGCTTTTTCGGCATGATTATTGCAGTCGTTCTGTGGCTTTTCTTCTTTGCGGCAAGCTATAACGTATACCAGAACATCGCCGTTCTTATTGCCATTGGCCTGTCGTTTATCGCAACGATGGCTGCCACTTGGGCTTCGTGGGGATTAAGACAGGCCCAGAGGTGCGACCCTGCATGACAAAAGACGAGAACAGGGTTTTAGGGCCCACAGTCATTGTAGCATACCCTTAATCGTCGTATCTGCCATATACTTGCCAGTTCCTTGGCAATTAGACCTCCATTCTATGGCAACGAGTTACAATCGGGAGGCTACCACAAGATGAAGAATAGAACGTCTTTCTACTCTTTGTCTATGAACTCGTCGGGATTTGGCGGCTCTGGATTCAAGCCCTTTCTCTTTCTAATGTCCGCTATCAGGTTCCTGAATACCGACTGCGGGACCGGCTGCCAGGCTTTGAAGAATGTGTTCCACATTGCCTTGCCAGCAGTTCCTCCCCTCATGACCTCGGAAAGGTCGAAGGTCTCTGATGCCGGAACCTCTCCTTGAATGATGGCAATGATGCCCTTCTGCTCTACGTTAATGAGTTTGCCGCGCTTGCCTGAAAGAATCCCAGCCACGGTTCCTATCTGCTCCTGCGGACACTTGATTTCAATCCCGAGCACGGGCTCGAGCAGAACGGGGTCAGCTATCAGCATCGAACCAAGCATGGCTCTTCGCGTAGCTGGCATCAATTGCGCCAGCCCCCTGTGCGCCGGGTCCTCGTGCGGGACAAAGTGATGCAAGACAAATTTCACGCCCCTCACCTGTTCCTTTGCTATTGGGCCGTTGTGAATGACATCGTCAAAGCCAGATCTGATAGAGTCCATAGATTCCTGAAGGAACTGAACACCCTTGGTCTCGTCGATAAGCATGTTGCCCGTTATATCTACGGCTGCAACGCTCCTTGCCTCATCCGCGCTCCAGCCCTTCTCCCTTAGCAGCTTGGCCATCTCCTTCTTGTCCATGTCTTCCTTTATCTTTCCAGTCCGAATCATATCCAGAATGTCGTCTGGAAGCGGCTCGATTCTAAGGAAGATCTTGTTGTGCTTGTTTGGAGACTTGCTCATGATAGGGCCAGCCTTGGCGCGAATTGTCTCCCTGTAGTTGATTAATGGCTGGGTGGTGGTGATCTCAAGTCCCGCTTCCTGCAGAAGCGACGTCGCGATTTCGAGGTGCAAGACTCCCATGCCGGCCATCAGGGTCTCCCCGCTCTCCTCGTTTATCTTGACAACAAGGTTCGGATCCTCAACGGTAATCCTGCGCAGCGCCTCAACGAGCTTTGGAAGGTCCTTCGGATGCTTCGGCTCAACGGCGATAGTGACCACCGGCTCTGAAACATACTTGATTGACTCGAATGCCTGTGTTCCCTTGACGGTCGAGACTGTCTCACCGGCTACGGCATAATCCAGACCCAGCAGCGCGGGAATGTTACCAGCAGAAAGGACGCTTACTACCTCGCGCGTGTTGCCCATGTAGATGTTGACGGACTGTACCTTGCCCGTCCTCTTGGCATCTATCAGTTGAACCTCGTCTCCGTCCTTGATGGTGCCGGAGAAAAGCCTGCCTGTAGCGACCCTTCCAGCCTGAGGGTCAACATTGATGGTGGTGACCATCATCAGGACCGGACCCTTTTCGTCGCAGGCAAGAAGCGACTTGCCGATATCCGAGTTCAAGTCACCGGGCCATATCTTGGGAATCCTGTACTTCTGTGCTACGTGCGGGGGCGGGTGGTGTTCCACAACCATTCCGAGAACCGCGTCGTGCAACGGGGACCTCTCGGAGAGCCCCTTGACGACCTTGGGGTCGTCGCTCGTGTAGGCCTCATATACGTCCTTGAAGCCGACGCCCTTCTTTTGCGCCATCTTGAAGTTAAAGCCCCACCTATCTTTCGCGGATCCAAAGGCGACGCTGTTTCCCTGGATGCTTACCTTCCACTTCTCCTTGAGCTCAGGTTCTGCATACAAGTCCACGAGCCTGTTAAAGTCGGAAATGATATTGGAAAGCCACTTTTGCATGCCCTGAGGGTCAAGTCTCAGCTCCTTGACGAGCCTGTCTATCTTGTTGATGTACAAGACCGGTCGGACGCGCTCTTCAAGCGCCTGGCGCGTCACCGTTTCGGTCTGGGTCATAATGCCCTCGACAGAGTCCGAGACAACGACCACACCGTCAATCGCGCGCAGTGCTCGGGTGACCCTGCCTGTAAAGTCAATGTGGCCAGGAGTGTCGATCATGTTGATGACGTACTCCTTACCTTCGGTCTCGTAAAACAGCGTGACGTTTGCCCCCCTGATTGTCATCTGCCTGTTCTGTTCAAGTTTCATAGAGTCAAGAGCAAGCGCCTGTCCGGCAACCGAGGGTGAAATGATGCCCGACGCAGCCAAGAGGCTGTCACTCATGGTAGTCTTGCCGTGGTCCACGTGAGCGATTACGCCGAAGTTACGGATCTGATCCTTGTTACCGATAATTCTCAGGATATCCTGAGTCGACTTGAACTTTGGCATGAGGGGTGTTTGAAAAAACTTTTGCGCAGGTCTATTAAATGTTCGGTTGGGAGGGCTGTGCCTCACGCGGCCCTTCAGAGCTAATTAAATTACAATTTATAATGTATCCAAGAGCAAGTTAGGAGGCCGGATTGCAATGAAGAAGATACGCCTTGGGCACACGCCGGACGCCGACGACGCGTTCATGTTCTACGGACTTGCATCGGGCAAGATTGCATCAGAGTTTGAAATTGAACATTTCATTGAAGACATAGAGTCGTTGAACAAGCGTGCGATAAACCACGAGCTTGACGTAACAGCAGTATCTGCCCATGCGTACGCGTATCTCCACGACTATGTGATACTTCGCAGCGGCAGCAGCTTTGGTATCGATTACGGCCCGATTGTGATTGCTCCCAAGGAATCGGGAATCACAAAGGATAACCTGAGCAAAAAGACGATTGCCATTCCAGGAAGAATGACTTCTGCAAACCTTCTTCTGCAGCTTGCAATCGGCAGATTCGCCGGAAAAGAGGTGTCCTTTGAAAAGATTCCTGACTCCGTAAGGGCGGGCACGGTCGACGCGGGTTTGATAATTCACGAGGCGCAGATTACCTATGACAAGAACGAGTTCGACGCCGTGCTTGACTTGGGAAAGTGGTGGTCGAATGAGACTCAGTCGTTGCCTGTTCCGCTTGGAATTAACGTAGCAAGCACCAGGACCATGACTGACGAAGAGATACAAGCGTTCAGTACCCTTTTTGCACAGTCGATTGATTTTGGCCTAAAAAACATCGATGCTGCAGTCGACTACGCAATGAAGTACGGCAGGAACCAGCCGAGAGAGACTATTCGCCGTTTTGTAAAAATGTACGTCAACGACTTTACAACGGACATGGGGCCGGATGGCCGAAAATCTGTCGGCACTTTCTTTGACATGGCCTATCGACGCGGGCTCCTGGAGCGGCTGCCTGCAGTAAAGGTCGTCTAGCTAAAGCCGACGCTGACTGCTAGTCGTATCTTTTCAAGATATTAAAGTAAGTGTCTCGCTGCGCGGGCTCTCGCTTGATTTCCTTTATCATGTTCGCAAGTTCCTGAATCGAGGTGCCGGCAGACTTGCCCGCGGCTTTGAAGATTTCCTCTGAAAACGCCGTCCCGACGAGATCGTTTCCGCCGTACGACAGAGCCACTTGGGCGATTTTCTTTCCTAACGCAACCCAGTAAACGGAAAGGTTGCGCAGGCTCCTGCCGAGGAGGAGTCTAGAGACCGCAAGCACGCGCAGGTCGTATGGCGCAGGACTTTCGGATTTGATTATTCCCTTTTGCTCAAGTTCGGTATTCTCGAGACTGAATTTCAGCGGAATAAACGTGGTAAAACCGCCTGTCTTCTTTTGGAGCTCGCGGATCCTGATAACGTGGTCTACGATGTGCTCGGGTTTTTCTACATGACCAAAAAGCATGGTGCAGTTGCTTTTCAGGCCGACCTCATGCGCCTGCTTGGCCGTGTCAAGCCACTCCTCGCCGGAGCACTTGCCAACCACTATCTGCTTTCTTGCCTCCGGATGAAAGATTTCGGCGCCTCCGCCTGGAAGTGCATCGAGCCCCGCCGCCTTGAGCCGGAGAAGCACTTCCTTGACTGAATTGTGGGTAAGCCTGGCGATAAAGAAAATTTCTGCAGGGGTGAGCGCCTTTATTTTGACCTGCGGATAATCTACCTTGATGGCCCTGATCATGTTCTCATAATAGTCCAGGCCCAGCTTTGGGTGAAACCCGCCTACAATATGCAGCTCTGTTGCTCCCATCTGCTCAACGGCGATTTTTGCCCGCGCCACAATCTGCTGGGTGTCCAAGGTATAGGCGTCAGACTCGCCACCCTTTCGATAAAATGCGCAGAGGGGGCAACTGGCAGCACACACGTTAGTGTAATTGAGATAATACGATGCAACAAATGTAACGACGCTGCCGCACAGCTCTTTTCTAAGGCTATCAGCCGCGGCGGCAAGGAGGAAAAGGCTCTCCTCATTCATTAGCTGCACCCCGTCGCTATGATTCAGCTCCTCGCCGGCAAGCGCTTTCTCAAGCGCCGGCGTTCCAGCGGATAGGTTGCTGTCATTCTGGCGGCTTGCCTGCAATGAGAACATTTGCCACTTTACGTCATTATAAATCAAGTCTTTGCTTGCTCGGAAATCGGCGCGCTCTGGTTTGTGCCAAACCGTCAAAGGATTAAATATAAACGTGAAGCCGTCGTTTCTGATACCTGTTTGCCCTATAGCAAGACTGTCCAAGCTCTGATGAGCAGATCTGATGTTGGTGACCTTTTGGATGGCGTCCTGTCGGGCCGCCGGCTAGGGCTTGATGACTGCATCAGGCTAATAAAGTCGGACGACCCTTACTCGATTGGTCTTGTCGCCGGAGCGCTCCGCGAGAGGCAATTTGGAAACACTGTCACCTTCGTAAACAACATCATCCTCAATTACACGAATGTCTGCGTCACTTATTGCAAATTCTGCGCCTTCTACAGGCCGCCGGGGCACCAGGAAACTTATACGGTGCCTGTCGAGGAAATCGTACGCAGAGTCGCGACATCGCGGGAAGCGTTTGGCATTACACAGGTGCTTATACAGGGAGGCCACAATCCTGGCCTGAAAATAGAATACTTTGAAGAGGCTTTCAGGGCCATACACGAAAAATGCCCCGGAATGGGCGTGCACGGTCTGTCTGCTTCGGAGGTCGACATGATTGCTCGGGTAGAGCGCAGCAGCACAAAGGAGGTGCTCGCGAGGCTCAAAGCGGCCGGCCTGGATTCGCTCCCGGGCGCGGGGGCAGAGATCCTCGAAGACTCGGTGAAGGCTCAGATAAGCCCGCTCAAAATAAAGAGCAGCGAGTGGCTGAGAATAATGGAAGAAGCCCACGAACTTGGGCTCAAGTCTTCTGCCACAATGATGTACGGCACTGTCGAAACCGAGGAAGATAGGGCCCGCCACATCATGAAAATAGCCGCGCTTCAGGAAAAGACCGGGGGCTTTATGGCGTTTATCCCATGGAGCTTTGAGCCGAACAAGACCGAGATGCAGGAGGAAGGCTTGGTCAGGTATCCCTCGGGGGGCCTGCAGCTGCTCAAAATGATCGCAGTCTCGCGCATAATGTATTATGGGTTGATTGACCACCTCCAGTCGTCGTGGCTTACAAATGGAGTCGGAATGGCGCAGCTTGCGTTAAACTACGGGGCAGACGACTTTGGGGGCACGCTAATCGGGGAGGAAGTGGTAAGCGCGACAGGCGCTCGCTCAACCGAGCTCACGTCAGAGAGGATAATCGCTGCCGTCAAGCAGGCAGGCTTTAGGGTTGCAGAGCGCGACAATGCGTACAATATCATAAAGTACTGCTAGCAGGCTCAAACCTGCCTGCCAAGGGGGTGCACGTGCGCCAGCACCGTCTCTAGGTTTTCATTTGAACAATATTGACATGGGCCATTGGGAAGGTAGACGAAAACAAACCCATCAACATAGCCCGAGCTCATGTCAACCGCCTTGATTATGTCCTGTGGATCTGTGAACCGAAACGACATCTGGACAAAAACCTCGATATTGGGGTTCTCGGCTCGCGCAAACTCTGTTACCTTCTTGACGTCTCCCGCAAAAAGTGTGAAGTTCGCCCGGTCGGCAAGTTCGCGCTGGAACTGCATGTTAAGATAATCGACTTTCCTCCAGTCGATGCTCTGGTAATTGTCAATAAGGTATGTCCTGTCGGGAGTAACGCCAAACTTGAGACCCGCCCCGTGCACAGCGTCTGCAGCCTTGCTAACCGAACCCGCAATGTCCTGCTGCTCCTGCTCGGGCGTCTGAGGCCAGTGCTCCGGGTCGTATACAATGTAGTCAAGCCTGATCCCGCGTGATCGGGCGTCGCTCGTAGCTGTCGCGATCCCATCAATCGAAGGTGTCGGCGCAATCTTCTTTGCTGATGGTATGTCGCGAGCAAGAGGCGAGCCAGGGCCAATCACATCGTCGCCAGGCCCAACGTATTTTTCAATCAGGCCTATCGTCGCCGCATCGCGGGTGGAGGTAAACACGCTGAGTACCTTGCCACTTGGGCCTGCGGATGCCGAGCTGTTGCCGTTCTCCGGGGGATTCCTCTGGCCGTCCTGCAAAGCAGGATTTGGCGGGCCGTAAGGTCTGGCCAAATACACCGCGGCGATTGAAGCGCCAGCGACAGCAATGGCAGCGGCAGCCGCAATGATTATGACGAAAGTTATGCGCACAACAGCGCTAGCGGCATTGCCAAACTATTATCATTTGCGTCCGGAGATTGTCAAAACAAAGGACTAATCACTTATCATGAACATTGCTGGCTATGCCATGCCATCAAAATAATCCTTCCACCTGGTGTCGACAAGCTGCCTGGTTTCCTCGTCGACAACTGCAAGCTTTTGAATTTCTCTGTGGTAGCCCTCCTCGCGCCATTTCGTCGTTGCATCAATGCCCAGTTTTGAGCCGAGGTTGACCAAGGGCGACGCGGGATCGAGAGTGTCGGTGGGAGTGTTGTTTATGATTACTGTATCGCGGGCTGGGTCTGCTCGCGTGGTCACTGCCCATATTACGTCGTTCATGTCGTGGATGTCAATCTCGCTGTCTACTACAACAAACATTTTTGTCAGGGACAACTGCCCCATTCCCCACAATCCCATCATCACCTTCTTTGCCTGGCCGGGATACTGTTTCTTTATCGAGATTACTGCAAGCCCCTGAAACCAGCCTGCCGCCGGCATGGCAAAGTCAATAACCTCCGGATGAAACATCTGTATGAGGGGAAGGAATGCGCGCTCGATGACCTTGCCAATATAGGCGTCCTCGAGCACCGGTTTGCCAACGACCGTAGTGAGGTAGACCGGGTTCCTTCGCCTACTAATTGCCGTCAGCGTAAATGTCGGATATGGCTCGGCCGGGGTATAGTACCCAGTGTGGTCTCCAAACGGGCCTTCCATCCGCAGGTCGTTTGGATCGACATAGCCCTCAAGCACAATCTCGGCGTTTGCCGGGACTTCCAGGTCCACGGTCTTGCATTTTACCAGCTTTACTCCGCGTTTTCTTGTGATGCCGGAGAACAGGTACTTGTCCATGCCCTCAGGCACGGGGGCTACAGCGCTGAACACAGTTGAAGGATCCGCACCAATGACGATCGCAGCCTCTATCTTGCGGTTCTGCTCCTTGAGCATCCTGAAATGCTGGGCGCCGCGCTTGTGCGTCTGCCAGTGCATTATCGCATGCCGGCTGTCGACCAGCTGCACCCTGTAGACTCCAAGGTTCCTGACCTCCGTCTCAGGGTGCTTTGTCACGGTGAGCCCAAAGGTGATAAACTTGCCCGCGTCGCCGGCAAAAGACTTTAGCACCGGCAGCGAGTCGAACGAGGCCGCCTCGGTTTCATAGACCTCGTGCACGGGTCCGTCGTCAGCATACTTGGGCCCGTACTCGCCGATTTCCTGAAGCTTGGGAAGCATCTTGAGCTTACTTAACATCCCTGCAGGAACCTTCATCTTTGTCAAATCGGAAATCCTTTTTCCGATTTCCGTAAAATCGTCGGTTTCCAAGGCAATTGACAACCGCTTCATAGTTCCAAACGCATTGCCCAGAATTTGCATCTCGCTCCCCCGAACGTTCTCAAAGAGCACTGCCGGGCCGTCGCCCCGGTACATCAGCCTGCGCATTATCTCGGCGACTTCGAGGTCTGGATTAACCTGCATCTTGACCCTTCTGAGCTCTCCTGCATTTTCAAGCGCGTCAATGTACTCGCCGAGGCTTTCAAAGGGCATCTCTATTCTTGCTTGCAGCAAAGGATGCACAATATAATATCTTGCTGTTTGAGGTTTTGCACCGCCGTCAATTGCAAGAACCGCGCACGCTCCTTTCTCTTCAATGAAAGCCAGCAGTGTCGCGGGGGAAAAAGCATATCTACAGCTCCCTCAAGCCTAACTCGTGTCAAGAAAGAAATCCGGCACAAAGACCTCCAAGACTCTATACGACCTGCTGATTAAAGCCAAAGTTTCACTAACATCAATTGAGGATGTAGGGTCTGATTCGGTCGAAATCAAGAACCACGTCAGAGGAAAAGTCTCGGGCAGGTATTATTCCGGTGCACACATCGACACAACTGAGGGAACAATGATGATGGATGGCTCGATGCAGTTTAACGTTAAATTCATCCACTTCACATCAAAGGGAGAAATGGTCGTCGGACAGGGCGCAGCTTCGCAAGATCCTGTGGACCGTAGTGGCAAGGCCATGTTCTCAGGCGAGGCCACAACCTGGACGCGATCGACCAGGCTTTCGAGTTTAAACGGCGCTCGATGGCAGTTCGACGGCACATACAACTCATCCGGAGAATCAATCGAGGCCAGGTGCACTCTGGTCGAGAAGGGCCGGCCGCAAGGAACTGAAGACGAGAGCTCGTCACAAAGCTCCTGAGCGGGGAGCCCCATCGGCTGTTACTAATAAAGTCCACAAGTTACATGCAGACATAAAGGCACACCCTGGCGTTCAGATTTTTCTACGTGAATCTAATAATGCAGAATGGTTAGCCAATAAGTAAATACCTTCTCGCACTGCGGTAGCCATGTCTGAACAAAAGCGTGAGGACTCCGCTTCAGTTGAGGATCCAATGAGTCCAGAGAATATCAATGCTCGCGAGCCAGCGGCAGTCGATCGAGAAATGTCGGACCAAAAAATAGTCGACAAGGGAAGCACAGGAACAAATGCTGAAGAGGGGTCGGAAATAGTACAAAAAAGCGGCATGGCAAAGGGAACGGACGGTGCCTGGCAGACTGGCAACACATACGAGCAAGGCGCTGCCGGAACTAACCAGTAGACGTGGCAATCTCTAGCTGGGTTTTTTGTTTTTCGACAGGTGATAATCAACGGCAAAATCAAAATCATGTGAGCGTAACAACACAAACGAGGAAATTCCTAAAGAAGCAATAGTAACACCGGAACAGGAACACCCTGTGCAGACGACCATAAGGCCCGAAGAGGTCGAAAGCAAGGATGAGCGCGACTATGACGCACTGACGACAGTCGACCATGATGAGGACTCGGACGACAATCCGGATTATGACCCGGCGGTTTAATGCAGTTCACCGGCAGTGAAGGGATTGGCCAATAAAAGCAAGAGATACTCCCTTAACCATTCAGCCTATCTCAAGAGAATTGGCACAACACTGGCGGAGGAGCGCTTTCGGAATACCAGCGACGGTTTTTGGTTTGCGCTGGAGCGGGATGTAATTGTAAACCCTTTTGACTTTGTCACGGTTTCAAACGCTCTTGGGACAATTACTGTTGGGATGGTAAAACAGCTCGAAGCGGCGCCAGGCGGATTTAGAAGCGAATCGGCATCTAACGGCCGCGTAGGTTTCGCAAACCGGCAAGAGAGCGTCATCCTGGCCAGCGTGGCACCGATGGGAAACAGCGGCTACGAGGGCGAATTTGCGAGAAACGTACCCGTCGAAATGCCGGTGGGGGCAGGCCGTCCGGTCAGATTTTCAAGTGAGCAGGAGGTCCTCTTCGCGCTGGGCACACCGGACATGAAGAATCCCATCCCCGTCGGTGCGATTGAAATGGCAAACGGCCTGTCAATACCGATTTCCTTTGACGTTTCCTTTCTGCTGGGGCCGGATACCACGCATGTTAATGCCGCTGGAATCTCAGGCAACAACAAGACAACATACCTGCTCTTTCTCCTGCAGGCCGCCTATCAGAGGTTAGAGGAAACCGCGGTTATCATTTTCAATACCAAAGAACAGGATTTGCTGCACATCGACGACGGCGGCAGGGTCAAGACAAAGGACAAGCTGGCGTTTAGCATGGTCGGCATCGACTTGGAACCTTTCGATGACGTGACGTACATGTTGCCGAGGGGACCCGATGGCCGGCCAAATTCTGCTTACCTGCCCAAAAACTCAAAGACTTACTCTTTTGAACTCGGGGACGTTTATGAGAGCCTTGACCTGCTCTTTCTTGGAAATCAGAGCTCGCCCTTCCACACTCCACAGCTCATGTCTCTGGCTTCAATACTCAACTACATCTACGAATCCTGGCCTCTGGAGGCACAGGTGTCCGGAGGTCCGCCAAAAAAAGTCCGGACTTGGAGCGACCTGTCAGAGTTCCGGGGTTATCCTCAGGAAATAGCTGCACACCAATTCACTCTGCTGCGCTTCTTCGAGAACCTGCGCAGAATCCGCAAGTCCCCGCTTTTTGTTGATCGCAAAAAGACAAGCACTTACCTTGGCGACGAGATAAGGAGGATAAGAAACAAGCAGGTATATGTCATCGACATTGCCCGCATCCCATCACTAGACGAGCAGGCGTTTATCGTAGGTGACGTGATGAAGTGCATCGACGAGATTTACTCTCTGAAGCGAGCAGAAGGCCCTGATGGAAGAGAAAAGCAAGGCAGAAAATCCCGCATGCGCAAGACCAACGCTCCAAAGTACGTCCTAATCTTTATCGACGAAATAAACCGTTTCGTCCCCCGGCTTCCATCAGGCGTAAAGATGGCGCCGGCCGCCGAACAAATAATGAAGACGGTAATGACTGGCGGCTCGCGGGGCACCGTACTATTCTCTGCGCAGCAGTTCAAGAGCGCAGTACATCAGGGAATCCTTGAAAACACCGGCCTTCACGTGTGCGCGAAACTCGGGTTGCAGGAGCTGGAGAGCTCTCCCGCCTATTCTGGGCTTGACGAGCACATGAAACTATGCGTCACTAGGCTTAACAGGGGAGAGATGGTGCTCCTACACCCCGCACTGCGCCAGCCTGTAAGGATAGTTTTCCCAAGGACGCCTTTGAAACTGTGATCACTTTTTCAGCTTGGCGACTAACTTTGCCTTGTTCTTTTTCACAAGCGGGATTATCTTTTTGGTGATCAACTGTTCCGTATTGCCAGGTTTTACGTCAAACGACATCAGGAGCACATAATACAAGTCGCCGGACTCGCCGGTAATGGGAACCGTCGCCCTTATGACCTTCTCATAATGAGATGTCGCAAAGTTGATCTTGCCAAGCATATACTCCCATCGAAGGCGGGTATGCTGCCGGTTTGCCGCGGTAATTGCGTACTGTGCCCTCTCTTCAGGCGTAAGCAAGGCCTTGAGGCCCTTTCTCTCTGCAATGCCCACTAGCTTGCCGTCATCCTCGGCTATGCCAACAAACCTGATGGACTTGTCAAGAGCAACCACCTTGCGGCAGAACTCTGAAAGAAATTCCGTCATCTTCATCTACCCTCCAGCGGGTAGCTATATTTGATTTTCTGGCTTGCGGAGAGCTCTGCCTCAATCGCACTGCCAATCTGCGTAGTATGCAAGTTCGTGCGCGGACTCGTCCTGAATATACACTTATATGCGATGCTCCAGCCATCCTGTTTTACTTTGTCGACGCAGGATCTAGTTGTCATCGAGGATAAAAAGAACTCACTCCTCGGAAGGCGCGAAGTAAAGGCCCTGTTCAAGGGCGCGGCAGGAACCATGAAGCGCATCGACGCTGCTGAAAAGATTGCTGGTGAGCTTCACATTGACAAGAAGAACGTGATTCCGATTAGCTTGGTCTGCGAGACAGGCAAGATCGACGTGCATGCATCATTTTACGTCTATGACGATGAAAAGGAAGCACAAAAACAGCTTCCCCGGTTCAGAATGCTGAGGACAATGCCAAAGGCAGACAGAAAGAAAATTCTTGACGAAGAAAAGGCAGCCAGACTCAAGGCAAAGCAGGCTGCGACTGCCGAGAAGGGTGCAAAGGGCGGCGGAGGTGCCAAGAAGTAGTGGCAGACAAGAAGGCAGCCCCAAAGGGCGAGGTCGCTGTATACAAATTCTACAAAGTCCAGGGGGATAAGGTTACTCGAAGCAAACGTGACTGCCCACGGTGCGGCAAGGGCACCTTCATGGCAGAACACAAGGACCGGCTCACTTGCGGCAAGTGCGGATTTACCGAGTTTGTCCACAAGGAACAGCAAAAGAAGGGCAAAAAGTAACCTACCTAGCGATTTCTGGGCCTCATTTCGCGGCCCTTTTGATTTCGTTCTTTATCGCCAGGGCCACCTGCGGAGTAAGGACAGGATAAAAGGACTCAAGGTGCCTTCTAGAGCCCGCAAGTTTCTGTACTACCTCCTTTGGATGCAAGCCTTCCGCAAGGTATCCTTGGAAGAACTTGCGAACGAGCAGGCAGGCAGACTCGGCGCTTGAACTCCGCTTCAGCGCCCAGGAGAGAAATTGCGCAATATCCCAAGCCTGATCCTTGGAATCCCTCGAGAACTGCTCAAGCTCCGTGAAATAGAGGCTGCCGTCGGACAACAGGATATTCTTGGGCTTTAGGTTGCCAAAACTTGCTCCGTGCGAGTGAACCCTTGAAATTTGCTCGCCGGCGATCTCGATAAAAAAATTGTCTCGGGACTGCTCCCCCGACTTCAAGAATTCGGTTATGATTTGTGCCATAGAAACTCCCTCGATATACTGCGTGACGACGAGTTTTCTGTCCAGTACTATCGCTTCTATCTTGGGAGCCCTAAGGCCGACATGTTTCAGGAACCTCAGCCCCTTGTACTGCGTCCCGAGCAGCACAAGGGGTTCGACACTGTACCTCTTTACCGGGGCAGTCCACACATTTAGCGCCGACCACTTTAGGCTCTTTGAAACGGCAAGCGACTTTACAACCAGCTTCCTTACGATATTGGGGCTATCGCTGCTTCCCGCGCTTGTGAGCTCCAAAAGCCTGGTCTGGCTGCTGCTATTTCCAAGCCTCGTCCGTTTTGAAACCACCAGACCCGCCCCAATCCCTGCCTTCAGGCAGTACTCGTCTATCCAGCCGCGGCTGCTCTCCGCGATGAGTTGGCCTTCTGGCAGCGTGCAAAACTGCCCGACGGGATCTGATATTGAGAGCGGCGGCTCAATCCTTGAAGTGCGCCTCCTCAGCTTCGATTCAGCCTCGCCGACCGACCTGTGCATCACCTTGAGGCCTGCGTATGTGTGCACAAGATATGAGCCAAACTGCTTCAGCCGGCTTGAGAGTTTCAATTGTACAGTCCCTCCTTCGACCTTTATACTCCGCTCTGATATGCCGATACGGTCCTTGCCTCGGCTCTCAAAGAGCGCAGGGTCCTCGCCCCTGATTTCTTCAAGCGAGCGCTCGTAACCCAAAAGCGTCGCGCCGAGATTTCGGTGGCTATTTGTTCCTGAATAGGTCTTGTAGTAGCTGTACGCAGCGCTTGGATAATGGGCCGACCTTCTCTTTATCTTTGAAAAGTGAATATACTCCAGCGGAAAGGCGAGTTCAGTGCACAAGGTTCCTGAAATAGCCGCGAGCTCTTTTGTTTCTTCGAGGATAACCCTCTTTTTGTAGGCCCTTTCCAGCTCTGTCAGGTACCTGGAGCCCTGCAACGGCTCGTAAACGTGAAGCAGCCTGCCGATTACAAACTCTCCTAGCATGCCTTTTGTCGCGTCGGCTTCAATGGCGCGTTTATCAATAACAAGCGCGGAGACGTCTCCCCTTGACCTGTCGCGGATGTAGGTGTAGCTTACGCCAAAGGCAAAGCGTTCGAGTACCAGCAGAAGGTCGATGTCGCTGTCCGGCCTGGAATAGCCCGCAACCCTCGAACCATAAAGACAGGCCGCAACTACAGACCTTCCCCGCGCAAGCCTCGCTATGCATTCGTGAACAAACTCTAGTTCCGTGGGCGAGATACTAGGCATAACCGGATCTTCTTTTCCGAAGCCTGATGCTCTCAAACTCGGCGAGCTTGTCCTTGACTGCCTGCTCCACCTGCAGCCTGGCCATCGCCTCTATCGGGATCTTGATGGTGTTGGCGTCAATTGGGACATGTACAGTCGGGAGCCCCTTGTTCATCCACTGCTCGATCACCTTGTCTTCAAGCTTGTAGTCCCTGAAGCCGTCGGGAAACCGCGCTGTTATGTGCTTTATCAGCCCGGGATCGGATTTGAAAACTGCCCGCTCATCAAGCAGCTTACCCGAGTCAGCATATCTCCCTTCAAATAACGTCCCTGAAATCTCGTCAGAGATTACATTCATTTTTACGATTCTCCCCACAAGCTCCAGATAGTGCATGAACTCGTGGGCAAGTATGGCATGTATCGTGCCCTTGAGTCCAAATGCAACAAGGGGCGCGGTAACCTGGATGACGACGCGCAGTATGCCTCCCTCCTGAGCATTGACCACGGGGACAGTACGTGCGAAAAAAATTCCCATGTGTGAGAATTCTGCCGCTGAAGTCGAGACTACAAGGCTTGGCTCGACATAGTAGTAGGGATAGTCAAGCCCGGATGCCTTTTCCACCCGGGAGATTCCTTCTCTTACCAGGTCAATTCTGTCTATAATTTTGGAATAAATAGAATCTGGCAGCTTGCCTGCATCGTGCAAAGAATGTACCTTGTAAAGTGGATCAAAGCTCAAGCAAATGACAGCTTGTCGGCGTCAGACAAAAATGTTACTGCGAGAATGTCAAAATTTACACAGTGGCATTTTGCCCCAATTATCTCCGAGACGCTGGGCTTTGAATACTGCTCGCCTCCGACGAATTGTTTGATCGAAAGGCCACCGTCGGCGTCAATTACGAGCATGAATTCGCTATTATCCTTGCTTTGGGCCTTCGTAGCCCTGGCCGCATATACCTTTTTTGTAACCATCCTGCCCTTGTTCTCAAGGGAAACCTCCTTGCCTGCCAGCGATTGTTGAAGCCTGATAAGGTCTTGCCGCAGTACGGGCCGCTCCGCACGGATTATTATCCTTGTCCTGACCGCGAACCGGATTTGCGCCTCTATCTGCTCTTCTGAATCGTCCACAAGGGACAGCTTGGCATAGATCCCGGCACCCCTGACGTGCAGCTGCCGGAGCAGTGCTCTCTTTTTTGGATCAAAGACGCGAACATAGAACGGCCTGCCTCTTCCAAGAACCAGGCTGTCCCGATCCTCGCTGCCAATCCAAGAGTACCTTGGAACCTGACCTCCGGTCCTTGACACCAGGGCACGTGAAACGACTGACTCGACAGAGTCGTCGCCTTTCTCGAGGCCTGTAAGCTCGCAGGTTTCGCAACCCCTTCCCTCGCAATGCCTGCAGCGCTGATGCTTCTGTGCAAACCCGCGGACCTTCTTTGTATAATTGCCCAGAAACATCAGCGGCCTGCTGCGCATCGCAATCGAGACTGAATTCTCCTTGTCCACGGTAATGCTTATTGTAAGGTCTGGCCTCTGGTAGTCTACGATTCTGCCGGTCGACCGGGCCAGACGCATACCAAGCTCCCTTGTGAACTGCCCCTTTACGTTTTCAATTCCCCTTATCTTGAGCAGGGCTCTCAATGCGTCCTCGCGCTCGTATATCTGGGTGGGCAACACGGCTCCTATCAAGAATGTCTTGAAGTCATAGCGCCCTGAGGCGGCAATTATTTTAGCGGTTATTGAATCAAGTTGGGGCATGAGGCCGCGGCAGATGTCGCATCGCGCCTCCGCGGTTGGAGGCCTTCGTTGCCTTGGGCGGACTGGCCCTGGATTTCTCTTCAGGCACAGGCGGCAGAGGGAATAGTCGTCCCGCAGCCGAGTCGCAGGATGCGGGGTCTGTCGTCTGGTCTCCAGCAGGCCCTCATTGCGTTTACCATTATCCAAGACCAAATCTCCTAAAGAAGCCCTGCATGTTTCTGCCCTTCGACTGCTTCATTATCGCTTTAGAGTTGTTGTAGTGCTTGAGCATCTCTTTCACCTCGCCCTCAGACATACCTGCGCCCCTGGCAATGCGTTTCTTCCGGGAGTCGTTTATCAGGTCGGGATTTCTCTTTTCCTCCTTTGTCATCGACTGGATTATGAAGCGCCAGCTTTCCATCCTGTCCTGCATCTCATCGAGCTTTTCGTCGTTTACCATCCCCGAAAAACCCGGCATGTTCTCAATGACGTTTCTAAAACCAATCTTGCTAACCTGTTCCATCTGCATGTAAAAGTCCTCGATTGTCATCTTGCCACTCATTACCCTCTTTGCCTGATTCTCATCGGCCTGTACCTCAAGTCCCTTTGCCATCTCAAGGAGCGCTTTGATGTCTCCCATACCCAAAAGCCTCCCTACAAAGCGAGTAGGCGAGAACTGCTCGAGGTCGTCGATGCGCTCACCTGTTCCTATAAACATGACCTTTGCGCCAGTAGCAGTCGAAGCCGCCAAGGCTCCGCCACCCTTTGCAGTGCCGTCAAGTTTTGTCAGCACAATGCCGCCGACCGGCGCGGCTTTGTGAAACGCCTCAGCCTGGGCCCGCGCTTGCTGGCCAAGAGTCCCGTCTATTACTAGGAGCACCAGGTCAGGAGTCGAGACCTTGTACATGTCGTTCATTTCTTGGAGGAGGCCTGCCTCTTCCTTGTGCCTCCCAGCCGTATCAATTATTATGATGTCGAGGTTCTGGGGCCTGAAATAATCAAGCCCTTTTCTTACAATTTCGACGGCGTCCTTGTTTGATTCCTCGCCGAATACCTCGACGTTTATTTTGCTGCAGTTCATCTTCAACTGAGTCAGCGCCCCCGGTCGCCAGGTGTCCGCTCCAACCACACCGACCCTGTAGCCGTGCCTTGTAAGCCATCTGGCCAGCTTTGCGGTCACCGTGGTCTTGCCACTGCCCTGGATGCCAAGCATCAGGACGATGTTCTGCTTGCCCGGCTTGAAGAAGGTGGTAATGCCCGTCTCGTCCTCCTCTCCTGCACCTCCGCGCGCGGACTTGTCGATGGTCTTGATGGTATCGCCGGCATATCCTAGCATCTTTGCAAGCTCTCCGTAAAGGATGGTTACTATGTGGTCCTTTCTGGAAAGCCCCTTTGGCGGCTGCTCCTTGAGTGACCTTTCCTTGAGCGTCGTCGTAATTGAGAGTACAAGTTTTACGTTCACGTCGGACTGCAACAGAGCGCGCTGCACGTCTTTGCATAAGGCATCAATAAGCTCCTCGTTTATGTCAGACGCGCGGACGATTTTTTTCAGCGCACTCCTAAGGCCATCACGAAGGTTGTCAAACATGCTTGGATTCCTGCTTGTTTTTGCTTAATAGCGCGGCTTCCAGTATTTCAAACATTCCCCGCTGGCCGTCCCAGTGGGAACGGGAGCTAATAACTGCAAGCCTCTTCTCAAAAAGGGGGCAATCAAGAACCAGTGTCTCCGCCTCTCCTCCCTCAAAGGCCAGGTTGAATCCATACTTTGCGCTGAATCCTGCCAGTCTGTCAAGCGACGCTGCGTCAACCACTACTCCCAGCCAGCTCTTGTCTAGTCCCATGGCAGAGACAGATACTATCATTACCTCAAAATGCCTCTCAAGAAGCTCCCGCATGTATGGCAGCGGTTCTGCCTGCCATAATGGAGAGACGAGCTGCAGGCCAGTGCTATCGCACACGGACTGGAAGGCGACTCTCTGGTAATTGCTCGCGATGCCACCGCTTACAAGACCTTCAATCCTGAACTCGGAAACGGCTTTTCTTACGGCTATTTCAAGACCCTGTTTCTCGATCTCACCCGTTGCAGCAGGTTGCATTGCAGAGCCGGCTTCAAATTCTATAATCGGCAGTTGCATTGCTTTAGCCTGGTACCGCGTTATCCCGGCGTTTGGGTAGTGAAACAGCATGCTCTCATCCGAGGGTGGCCTCGCTCCTATCAGGCAAACTACAGAGTGACCTGACTCTATCGCCTTGAGAATAGCAAATGTGCTGTCTTTGCCGCCCGAAAAAAGTGCCGCCAGCCGCATCTGCCTCATGCCCTGTCGTACGGCATTGAAATTGACAACAAGACGCAGGTTGCCAAGTGGCAAATTTTCGCCGAATTGTTTTTATCTCCAGGAGTAGGAGTGAAATGCGGTACTAGCACTGCTAGTAGTGGTCATAGCTATTCATTTGAGTGTTCTTCTTGAGGTCAACAATCTCTCCAAGCACTATCCCAAGAAGGCAGGCTTGCTAAGCGCGCTTGGAAGGTCAAGGCCGGAGTGGCACAAGGCAGTCGACAATGTTTCCTTTAGCGTTGACAGAGGAAAGGTGCTCGTCATAGCGGGCGAGTCAGGCTCTGGCAAGACTACTATTGCAAAAATGGTGACCGGCGCGACCGCGCCGACTTCCGGCACCGTCACTTTTGACGGCGTTGATGTGTGGAAGCTCAGGGGCCACGAGCTGAAACAATTCCGTTCCAAGGTTCACATGGTCTATCAGGACCCATACTCCTCGCTTGATCCTAGGATGAAAGTGATGGACATCGTGATGGAGCCTCTGAACATCCATGAGGGAAGGAAGTCGACAAGGGGCCAGAAAGAAGAGAAGGTTCTGAACTCGCTGGTCGAAGTCCGCCTTGCGCCCGAGATAGCCCAGCTCCTTCCGCAAGACCTTTCGGGTGGCCAGAGGCAGCGCGTGGCAATTGCAAGAGCCATAGTGCTGCGCCCGCAACTGATAGTTGCCGACGAGCCCGTGTCGATGCTCGATGTGTCTGTGAGGGCGGAAATCCTAAACCTGATGATGAATCTGAAGGACCAGCTCCAGTCCGCATTTATCTACATCACCCACGACCTGTCGACAGCCAGGTACGTGGGCGACAGCATAATCGTCATGAAGAATGGGACGGTGCGGGAGAAGGGCAGCATCGATCAGGTTCTACTGCAGCCTTCAGATTCGTACACAAAAGCGCTTATCAGTGCTATCCCTGACATAAGCTCGGCGTATCAGGACGTCGGAAACTAGGAAAGAAAAGTGTTCTATAACCACAATGGTTTTATGAATCCGGTTAAGCCTACTAGTACAATAGATGCAGAAAGCAATTCTGCTCGGTTCGCTGGCGACACTTTCTCTGCTCGTTTGCGCTTTTGTCTCGTCAGTTGCGTCAAGCAATTCCGCCTTCGGCCAGGCCGCCAAGGGTCCCGTTTCAGACTCGGTAAAGTTTACACAGTATTCTGACGAGAATATCGCGCTCAAGGCAGTAAAGTCCGGCGACATTGATGCTTACCTTTACAGGATTCCAATCGAGCTGGTATCGGACGCGCAGAAAGATCGCGGCCTCGCAGTCTATGACCGAGACGCGGGCTCTTTCGGCCTTCTAATGAACCCTGCCCCGTCGAACGATTCCAGCGTGCTTAATCCCTTTCAGTTCAGGCAGGTGAGGTTTGCCATGAATTACGTGGTAGACAGGCAGTTTACCGTAAGCGACATTCTGAAGGGCTCCGGAACGCCAATGTCTGATCCCTTCGGCATATCGTCACCAGAGTACACCACCATAGCTGACATTGTCGAATCCTTTGCATTCCGCCACGACCTTTCGTTTGCAAACCAGACCATAAGTGCAACCCTGAAGAGCGCCGGTGCCACTATGCAGTCAGGCAAATGGCAATTCAAGGACAAGCCGATTACGATCAACTTCTTCATCAGAAGCGACGACCCAAAGAGGAATGCAATCGGCGAAGCTATTGCGTCCGACCTTGAAAAACTGGGCTTTACGCTAGACAGGATATACGGCGACCTTGCCCGCGCACAGCTTGACGTCTACGGTTCCGATCCGCAGGAACTCAAATGGCAGCTCTATACTGAAGGCTATGCGGGAACCGCCACGTTCGTAGCATACAACCCGACCGTTACTGCTCAGATGTACGCTCCCTGGTACGGAAACATGCCCGGCCGTGGATCGTCGGCGACATGGCAGTACGCAAACAAAACACTAGACGCCATAACGCAAAAGATCCTGAACCTGAACTTTACCTCAAAGGAGGAGAGAACCCAGCTTGTAAGAAGCGCGGTGCAGCAGGGGATGCAAGAGTCTGTCAGGATTTTTATCGCGCAGACAAAGGAGCCTTATGTGGCATCATCCTCGGTCAAGGGGCTTGTTAACGACTTTGGCGCGGGCATTTCAAGCAGGTTTTCCATAATTGACGCCAAGGCAGACGGCAAGTCCGACCTCAATATTGGAGTAAGAAACCTTGCACAGGGTGCATGGAATAACATCGGAGGGCTAAAAGACACCTTTACAATAACACTGTCCTCGCCCGTTGAAGACCCGGCGGTCATGTACCATCCTTATCTCGGCACTGCAATTCCAGTCAGAACCAACTGGACGGACATTACAACACATGGGCCGACCGGCTCGCTCAACGTTTCAGCGGACGCCATCAAGTGGGATCCTTTTGCCGGGAAATGGCAGCAGGTGGGAAGCGGCACAACCGCAGAGAGCAGCGTCACCTACAAGATTCTCTATGGAAACTGGCATAACGGCATAGCGATGGACAAGAACGACCTGCTGTATTCCTATTATTTTGGCTTCCAGTGGGGGACGAATACAACCTCGAACGGCAAGCCATACCTGACGTATGACCCCGAGTACACCCCCTCGGCTGCGCCCAGCCTTCCCACCCTGAAAGGGATAAAATTCACCTCCGACGATACGGTCGTCTCTTATGTAGACGCATGGCATTTCGACAGCAGGGAAATAGCCAGCCTTGCATCCATATGGGCGGTTGAGCCATGGGAAATTACCGCCGCGGAGGAGAGGCTCGTCACTGCATCCAAGCTGTCGTTCTCAAGCAGTGGCGCCGTACAAAAAGGCGTCGACTGGCTGTCGCTTGTCAACCCTGTCCATGCACAAATGATAAGCGACGAGCTGCAAAAGATGAAGGACGAACGCTATATCCCGACCGCGCTGCAGGGGCTCGTGACAAGCGATGAGGCAAACAAGAGGTATGACGCAAGCATCAAATGGATATCCGAACACCACCACGCTGTAATTAGCAACGGTCCATTCTATCTCGATACGTTCAACGCAGCGGGCCAGACGGCGACCTTGAAGGCATTCCGGGACGACTCGTACCCGTTCCCGCCGGATTACTGGTCAGCAAAGTTCGGCGTTCCGCAGGTAGCTTCTGTTAAGAGTATCGATACAACAGGCCCTGCGACAATCGGCAAGCCCAAGGCAGTGAAGATCGTGGTGAACGTCGCAGATCAGCCAAGCAGCGACGCACAGGTCCTCTACTTTTTGTCCGGCGACAAAGGGGTTTCGGCATCCGGCAACGCAACTGCGTCGGCGAATAATCCAGGCGTTTTCGTGGCGACCATGAATTCGAGCGTCACCGGGCAACTTGCGCCGGGCGCATACCAGTTCAAGGTATTTGCGATTGGCAACCAGGCATACAAGCCAGCATTCGCGTCCGTCCCGCTGCTGCTCATGACAGCTACCGCGAGCGGTTCTGGCCCAGGCGGCCAAGGCAACGGCACTGGCTCCGGAACGACAGCGGGCAGCAATACCAAATCTGGCTGCCTTATCGCAACCGCAGCGTTTGGCTCAGAGCTAACACCACAGGTCCAGTACCTGCGTAATTTCAGGCAGAACTATATCCTGCAGACGGTCTCCGGATCCGCCTTTATGGACACCTTTAACAACATCTACTATTCATTCAGCCCACAGGTTGCCGATTATGAAAGGGGCCAGCCCTGGCTTCAGGAAACGGTCAAGGCGTCAATATACCCGCTTTTTGGGATTCTCATGGCCTCGGAAAGAGCACATAACTCAGTCAGTGGTGGAGAAGCCGGCGCCGTACTTGCCGGGGTCACTGCAAGCTCCCTCATCGGAGCAGTCTACCTTGCTCCGCCGATAGCTGCATACTCGATTTTCAGGCGGAAATCCGTCCGGACTCGCTGGCTAAAGTTACTGGCCGGGCTTGCTGCGTCTGCACTTGTGGCAACTGTAGCTGGAATCATGGCGCACAACTCAGAATGGCTGTCGATTAGCACGGCAGCTTTTGTGGCTCTTACTGCCGCAACAAGCGCCATGGCTTTTGGTGTGTTTGCAATACCGAAAGTCGCCTCGGCAATAAGACTGCGGGTGCACGCGAGCAGACAAAAGCGAGCGCAAGAATTTTAATATAAATCCAAGGCCATAGACCCGGCTGCTTTGTTTTGAAGGGTCTTCAGGCCTTTATCCTCAAGCGGGCGGTATACCTTGTATTCGTGCTTTTCGCTACCGTGGTCGTCACGGTGGGCCTCTTGGGGCCTACATTCGACAAGGTGCTGGCCGGCGTTATCCGAGACCACTGCACAGAAGACGTCAACATGAATCCAAAACTATCAAAGCTGCCTCCAATTGAACGCAATAAACTAATCGCAGACTGTGATCGTACTCAGACTGTTTCACAGGGAATCGACCAGCCATGGTACTCGCCAAACCGGCTCTACAACACGGTCGAGAAAGTCATGTTTTTGGACCTGGGAAGGACGGCAAACACCTACCAGGGGGGCGCTGGAACGCATGACATCCATGACCTCATAATGGAACGTCTGCCAAGAACAGTACTTCTCTTTGGCAGCGCCACGGTAATCGTATCTGTCATTGGAATCTATCTTGGCACGCACGTGGCTGGCAGGGAAGGCTCGATAAGCGACAAGGCAGTCTCCGCGGTGACAGTCGCGAGCAGCAGCTTCCCGACCTGGTGGGTAGGGATGCTCATGATCCTGGCTTTTGCCTTTGCGCTCAGGGTATTCCCGGCGCAGTCGCTGATACAGACGTCTCCCACTGATCCGATGTACGTGCCCGACCTGCTTTACCACATGGCCCTGCCGCTCATTACGCTTGTGATAATCGGGTTTGGTGCCTGGGCGTATTCAGTGCGCTATTTTGTCCTCCTTGTGCTTGGCGAAGACTTTATCCGAGCCAAGCGGACCGCAGGCGTGCCGGAGCGCAGAGTGCTCTATTCCCATGCACTGAGAAATGCGGCGCCTCCAATTCTCACTTCCGTGGCACTGAGTCTTGCCGCATCGTTTGGAGGAGCAATCCTGGTCGAGACCGTGTTTAACTGGCCCGGCATGGGGATGCTCTACTACGAGGCAATCGGATACTTTGACATTCCGGTAATAGTCGGGCTGACATACGTGTCTACGGTCATTTTTGTGATAACCGTATTTGCAATAGACCTAGCATACGGCATCTTTGACCCCCGGCTCCGGCTCGCACAGGAGGGGCAGGCATAGTGTCGGAAAAACCGTCAGACAGGATACTTTCAAAAAGCGAGATTGTGTCTCGGCTCCTTCGTTCGAGGGCCGGCTTGGCGGGCGTCATCCTACTGCTGCTCCTTACTTTGATTTCTGTATATGCCGCAATCGCCGTGCCCCGCGAATCGTACGACCAGTGGAACAATCCAACCTTCTGGCAGGATTATCCCAAGACCGTGCCGCCTGCATGGACGGACCTGCCATTCCTTGGTAGTAGCGCCGCCAAGACTATAGTGCTCACGCGGTCCGACGCAACCGTAACCGAATCCCAAATGCAGGGTGGCAGGGCAGTCAGTTATTCTTGGAATGCGGGCTACTCATATGACTCATTTCCAAGCCGCTTCAGCCTTACCGCCAAGGCGGAATACTCAAAGCTCCCGCTAATCCAGCTGGACGTCACGAGACCCGACGGGCAGACATTTACACTTTACTATTCCGCGCTGCCATCAGTGCAGGGGACAGGCATGACCGTAACGGACGTGCGAATAGTCTCAACCGACAGCTCGATTTCGTCAAATCTGCAAAACTACGTTGGACAGTTTAGCTGCGACATAGACGTTGCCAAACCGCAGGTGATGATCTTTTCAGACGCCCACGACTGCAAAGTTCTCAAGGGCAATTATGTCTTCAAAGTCACAGCTTACTTTTTCTCGCCTTCCGACTCTATACGGGAAGTCGCGTTAATTTTTCCCGGCCAGGTCTTTGGCCTTATGGGTACCGATGACACAGGCAGAGACCTCTCTATCGGCATACTCTGGGGTGCGCCAGTGGCTCTGTTTATCGGGCTCTCGGTTGCGTTTGCCTCAACCTTCATTGGACTGTACTATGGCGTAATTTCCGGCTTTAAGGGTAGGTATGCGGACGAGGGCATGATGCGTATGAACGATATCTTTTACTCCCTTCCAGCGCTTCCGCTCCTGATTATCCTTTCAGTCACAGTCGGAAGAAGCATCTTTCTATTTGTCGGGTTTTTCATACTGTTTGGCTGGGTTCCAATTGCGAAAATAGCCCGCAGCCTGGCACTTCAGATAACCAAGCTCCAGTACGTCGAGGCAGCAAAACTGATGGGTGAAACTGACCTGAGAATAATTAGAAGGCATGTAATACCGCAATTGATTCCGATTGCTTTTGCGACCATCGCTGTCGCCGTTCCAAGCGCGATACTCGCAGAGGCTGCCCTCAGCTTTTTGGGCCTTGGCGATCCGTCAATCCCCACTTGGGGCCGCATACTGCACGATGCAAACTCTGCGGCGGCAGTCCAGCGCGGGATCTGGTGGTGGGCCCTCATCCCAGGCTTTATGATTGCGCTAACAGGTACTGCCTTTGTGCTAATTGGAAATACTCTGAACTCGATCGTGAACCCGCGCTCGAGGCGGCAGACAAAGGTCGTATGAATTTTCGGATGCCTCAGTTCTCATAATCTTCATCACACTTGAGTTGATGATATCAGCCGGCTCTTCCTACACTTCATCAGCATCCGGCGCGACAAATATTGTGGCGCTTGTATAACCTTTAGCCCTTGACCCGGACTATCTTTATCCTGTCAAGGACCTTCCAGTACTCGACTTCTCGGCCGTTGACATCCCCTTGAAGTTTCTCCTTTATCTCATCGTCAACCGCGGTGGTTTCAAACGTGTCAAACGTTTCGAGGTCCTGAATCATAAGCACTTCGCCCTGCTTTGAAATAATCTGCCCATTGCGCTTGTCGATCAGGGGGACATCGACCTTGGTGGAGACAGGACCGACAAACGGGTGGGGCCTTCCATCGAAAACACCTACTGCAGTAATTCGTGCCTTGGCTGACCCGTGTTTTCCCGGCTTGCTGTGATCGTACGACACTATCCTGCACGGCTCGCCATCCACAATTATGTAGGAACCGATTTTGAGAGCGCCCAAGTCCATCGGCTTGCTCATAAGTTCAAAGGGCTAAAGAATAAGGAGTACTAATAACCATTTCGCCGTCTCGGCGTGGATTGTTTTCCGCAGGTTCCTAATGGTAATTGCAATAGCCGGGTCAGAATTTTTTTTCTTGAAACTCAGCAATAGGCTTCCGGAAAGGAAGCCAGCTGACTTCAACTCTAACTCTTCATCATTCCCTTCGACTTGTGTAATTCTCCAAGTATAAAGGCTCAGACGCTGATTCGGCAGCATGTCTACATAATTGACCGGTCCGGCAGGCTGGAGTTACTTGAGTTTCTCCAGGATTGAAAAGCTCACGAGGTTTGTGAGAGCGATTCCCTTCCTTGCAACCTCGCGCCGGGTGCGCTCACAGTACTTCTGGTCGGTTTGGTGGCTGCTGGCCCCCTCAACCTCTAGCATGACCAGGTTGCGTGAATAGGGGAACGTGAACCTCGGTTTTTCGGCCGAAACCAGCTGCATCTGGGCAAGGCTTGCCCTCTTGACCCTGTCCCTCCTAGCGATAATGTTCGCGAGCTCGCTTACTTCCGAGTCCGCACCCGTGTACTTTGTAAAGTAGAGAGAAACATAGTTCAAGTGTATGCCGCTACGCTCGAATAACGGAGTGTCCAAGCTGAACATGAATGAAAGCCTATCCATTTCATTTGTTGCAATGTCGTCTAGTACCCCTGACATGTCCCTGAAGGAAGCAACGATGTAATTGTTCGCCCTGTTCGGAAAGTAGGGCGTGCTCTCATCCGCAAAGGTGGCCGCAGCAAAGTATGCATCTACTATATTGTCGCTCTTTTTCCAGCCTTCGACAAGGGCGCCGGATTGCTTTCCATGAGGCGTACAGGCATAGCCCTGAATATCCGCCTGCTGTCCCGCATCCACTACAGACAATGCATAATGGTGGGTAAATATATACTGTTTGCCCGCAACGTTATCTAAAAATCAACAATAAACTTTATTTTATGTAAGATTTAGAGAATAAATTACCCACTTTTTAGAGTGATTTTGCCGGCCCGGAGAGAGGCTTGGTGTCCGCCTGGGGAAAGGGAGAGCATGCGCTCGGCGTAAAGCGGGAGCCATTGGAAATCGCTACAGCCTCTCGAACACATTCGACCGAATCGCACCGGAGCCTGTCTATTCGATCTCCAAAAATAATGCGTCTGCCCCTGTGCGGAAACCCGGCCGGGTGCTGGTTCGGTGATATCCATACGCGATGCCATTGTTGCTGACCGAATCTATGCTTGTGGCCGGGTGCTCCATCTCGCTATCCGCCCCACTTCCATCCAATTCACTCGAAAAAGGAGGTGCTCTGGCTGGAGCGTTAAGCGCTATTCCTCGAACACTGGTGCAGTATCCACAGACTTGGACGACATAGCAATATCCCAAAGTGCAGAACTTGCGGCCCCGGCGAGCTTGGCTCGGTAGTAGGGCATCAGGCTGTATCCGACCATGGCCGACACAAGACCAACGGGGTCGGCCAGCCCTGCCTTGACCGCCGCGCGTACGGCGTCAAGGGCGGTGAGATTGAGATCAAGCCTGGCCGTGTGCTCTCTTAGCTGCTGATGGCCTCTAAAGGAACGCAGAACCTGCGACGCGAAATCCCTTATTGTTGATGCGGGACTAAAGTACACGACCGCCTCGTCGTTGTACTCAAGCGCCATCCCAAGCTCGATTGCCTTGCACTGCAGGTAGAGGTCTATCGCAATCAGGTTCTCTGGAATTCGAATTCGTTCTGCCGCTTCCGTGGAAATTGCAAGCGCCCTGCCCATAACGGTGTACTTTGAGATCTCATTAGATCTTCGGACATGGCGAAGCCAGTCTGAAATAAAGGCCGATGCCCTGGCTGCAATCGAGTCCACCTGAACAGGCTCCGGCCGGGATGCACAAATGTGGACAACACGCCCGTCAGCCCGGTGCCTCTTGCCAACTCTCGATGCAAGTTGAGCCGTACAATCACGGCTCGGTATAACGTCGGCGTCGTAAAGTACCAAAGCTTCTGTTCCAGAAGTGGATTCTGCGGCAATCCTGCATGCGCCATCAAATATCTCGTTCCATGCTGCAGCAGCGCCCCTTCTCTCACAATGATGAAGGAAAATTACGTCCAAGCTCGAGACTCTGGCAAATTTCTCAACCAGATTTGGCGTATTGTCAGTCGAGTCGTCGGATATGATGACAGCCGATATGCAAGACGATTGTTTTTCAAGAGATCGCAGAAAGTGAAGTATGTTCTTCTCCTCGTTAAAGCATGGTACGCCTACGATCACAGGGGTTTGCATTACTGTCTCTTCGGTTCCGAGAAGCTACTGAATGATCGTTATTTTATGAATTTTGTGCCTCTATATCAGATTAACAAACCGGAACAACATATTCATAGTGCAAATGCTGTAGAGTTCAGGTTGATGCAGGGAGCCGCGGGGCCTCGCGCCGGTTCTGAAAGTGATTCTAGAGCGATCCTTGCATCTGCAGGTCTTATGCCGCAGCACCTCATCGCTCCGGTGTTTGTAGCCGGGGCGAAGGCAACGGCCTTTGGCGCTAATTCCATGCCCGGGGTCAAGATTTGCAGCCTCGATGAAGTTGCAAGTCATGCAGGCTCGCTGCTCGACGCCGGGATATCATCGATAATTCTGTTTGGGATCCCTTTAATGCGGACACCGACTGGGAGCAATGCAAGTCAGTCAGATGGAGTCGTACAGACAGCAATCCGGCTGATTCGCTCTTTGCTGGGTCGGTCAATCGAAATAATTACCGATGTCTGCGTTTGCCAGTACAGCGATTGCGGCCACTGCGGGCTAGAAATGCATCAACCGTCTTCAAATCCATCTGGCAATATGAGAGCCGCGCTGCGCAGGGATAACCTTCCGAGAATTGACAACGACGCCACCCTCCGGGTTCTCTCTGAAATCGCCCTTAGCCATGCAGTTGCTGGTGCCGATGTCGTGGCACCATCCTCGATGATGGACGGGCAGGTATGGGCCATACGTGAAAAATTAAGGGAAAACGGCCTGAAGACCAAGATACTGTCATACTCGGCAAAGCACGCATCATCGCTCTATGCGCCCTTCCGGTCAGCGACCTTTGCACCCAAGGCAGGCTCGCTGAGCACGGGACTCGACAAGGCCTCGTACCAGGTTTCATACGCAACTCCTCGGCAGGTGGTCCGCGAGGTCCTTACCGATATCGAGGAAGGTGCGGACATGGTCATGATAAAGCCCGCACTCTGCTATCTCGATCTAGTTGCCCGGGCTAAGGAAATCTCCAGCGTGCCTCTGGTCGTGCAAAACGTCAGCGGGGAGTACTCGATGATAATGGCGGCAGCCGACGCTGAGCTGATTGACGAAGAGGAATGGAAGGTTATTTCTATAGCATCAATGAAGCGGGCGGGAGCTGATCGGATAATTTCTTACTTTTCAGAAGATATCGTGCGGTACTTGCATTGAGGCATCACGATTATATTAGAATTGCCTAGGAGACGACATGTCCCGCGGTAGCTCAGCCTGGTAGAGCTTTCGGCTGTAGATGTCGGCTAATAAGTAGCTGACCGCGTGAGCAGCCTATCGGGCGTACACTTGCAGTTACCGAAGAGTCGCAGGCTCAAACGAAAACGGCTTATGCCTTTTTGGAGCAAATCCTGCCCGCGGGACCAATGATTCACTCAATTTTTACTATTTATTAGTATGAGGTTCTCTAGTTCTCAGCGATGTCAGCTAAAATTCAGACAATCAACCCGGCAACCGGCAAAGTCATCCAGAACTATGAAAACGCACAACCAGACGCCGTCAGCAGGATGGTAAAAGACGGGCGCGAGGCGTTTGCGAAGTGGAAAAAGCTCGACATTCTGGAAAGAGCCGAGTACATGCGAAAACTCGGCAGGGTAATGCGCAAGAACAGAGAAGATTACGGCAGGACCGTCACAGAAGAGATGGGCAAGCCGATCAAGCAGTCAATGGCTGAGATAGAAAAATGCGCCTGGGTTTGCGACTATTATGCCGAACATGCCGAGGTGTTTCTCCGAGACGAGATTATTCCTACCGAGTTTCGCAAGTCGTTTGTGTCATTTGAACCGCTCGGTGTAATCGCAAGCATCATGCCATGGAACTTTCCATTCTGGCAGGTAATGCGCTTTGCCGTCCCAGCCCTGACCGCAGGAAACGTGGGAATCCTAAAGCATTCAAGCGTGTGCCTCGGATCAGCTCTAAAGATCGCCAGTGCTTTTGCAGACGCCGGGTTTCCTGACAATGTCTTTCAGGCAGTTATCGGGGACTACAGGGCAGGCGAAGCGCTTGTGCAAGCAGACATTGACGGCGTTTCAGTGACCGGTAGCGTGGGCACCGGCCAGCGGGTTGCCGAGCTCGCGTCAAAAGATCTAAAGAAGTATGTGCTCGAGCTTGGGGGAAGTGACCCCTTCATAGTGCTAGAGGACGCTGATCTTAGCCAAACAGCATACATGGCAACGCAATCACGCCTGCTAAACACCGGCCAGAGCTGCATCTCTGCCAAGAGGTTTATCGTGCTCGAGTCAGTTGCCGACAAGTTTGCGAAGCTCTTTGTAGAAGACACAGAGGCGGAGGTGGTAGGCGACCCGCTTGACCCCAAGACCACCGTTGGCCCGCTTGTCAGGGACAGCCAGAGAAAAGCCCTCTCAGCTCAGGTTGAGGACGCTCGCCACAAGGGAGGAACAATACTAACAGGCGGCCGCCAGCTTGACGGTGACGGGTTCTTTTACCAGCCAACCATCATCTCAAACGTCAACCACGACATGGAAGTGGTGAAGGAAGAGGTGTTCGGTCCGGCTGCGCCGGTAATAGTTGTCAAGAGCGAGGAAGAAGCGGTGATGGAGGCGAATAATTCTGAGTTCGGGCTAGGGGCCAGCATCTGGACCACGAACATCGAACGTGGGGTCGAAATAGCCCGGCAAATTCAGAGCGGCCTCGTTTCGATAAACGAGATGGTCAAGTCCGACCCGCGTTTGCCGTTTGGAGGCGTCAAGAAATCCGGAATCGGCAGGGAGCTTTCAGAATATGGAATCAAAGAATTTGTAAACATAAAGTCCATTGTAGTCAAGGATATTACAAGCAAGCTGCTAGTCGAATAGCGGTCATAGCTAAACCGCTGGTCAGTCATGAGGCATTTTTTTACTGCCGCATGACAACCTAGGCAGCCTTTAACCGTCTCGCTAATTCCAGCCTGGCATCAATTACGTTGATTTGCTCTTCGAGAAGCTTATGGTATCCAGTTAGCATTCTCTCCCGCTCTGAATACGGCTCCTTTCCTATCCCTAGCATCGTGTCTTCAAAGAGCTGCACCTGGGTGTCAACGTGCTCGCCCAAATCGCGAATGTCATTGGCATCCGCGGCCGTGCCGGATTCAACTGACTCTGCTTTCAGTTCGGCTGTCTTCTGCCTGGCGACCCTCTTGGTCTTCTCTGCTACCGAACGCGCCAGATCCTTAAACGATCGTCCAGCTTCCCGCGCACTTGCAGAAACGGACTCATCGACAGGCTCGCCAGTGGATTGAACAGTATGTACTTCGAATTCTGCACTCTCGGGTCTTGAAGGCTGAGCCGAATCATCAGGAATGCTGGCACCATTTACGGACTTGGTTTCAACTACGCTAGTCCGAACAATCCTTTTTGACGGGGCCAGGTCTCTCTCGGTTTCAGGCGTCTCGACCTCTGCCGAGGTCCGCGATAGAGTCTCATCGTAGACTGAAGATTCTTCGTCTTCGGCTGACACGGACTAGCTTCCTCTACAAGCCTTATAACCAATTGCACAGAATCAAGAAAACTCCACCCAAGCGAACTTTGTTGCGGTAAAATTATGCGAGCCGGTTAATACCTGATAAGCGGCTGCACAATCATGACTACACCCCCCGCGCAAGAGGCGCTCGAAACCTACAAGAAGGTCCGCAGGAAATTCTTTGACGCCGGCGACTTCATTTTCGGGCCGGGGGTGATGAGTATGGCAGAACACTACTTTACAAATAAAACTGGCAAGAATCCGTTTTCCTTGATGTTCTCCGAGCCGGCTGCAGTCTACGAAGAATGGGTTATCCAATTCAAGGGGGACAAGACCGTCGAGGCTCTGATCGAGCGCGCGATAGGACCCGACTATGAACGCTTCATGAGCGACATGAAGCGAAACGACGCCCTGAAGGTCTGGTCTGCACTTGACCGGCTTGTCTCCTCGAAAGCGATTGCTTCTTCGAGCGAGCCTCTCCCCGTGAATCTCAGCCCGCCCGACAGACTTGGAAATAATGTAAAGGTCGGCGGAACTGCCTAGGGATTGATTACAGCCCTACCAATGATCTTGCCTGCCTTGAGTTCTTCAAGGGCCTCATTTGCCTGATCGAGCGAGAACTTTTTCGATACGACCGACTGGATTGCGCCGCTGCCTGCAAGGGCGACAAGTTCTACCAAGTCTGCAAACTTGCCTGTATATGCGCCGGTCAGAGTGAAAGCCCTGAGCGGTATCAGCGGCAGGTTGAGTTCAAGCGATCCTCCAAACAGCCCGACCATGACCAGCCGTCCTCGCTTGCGAAGCATGTTTATTGAGTTCGGAGCGGTTTTTGTGTTGTTTACAAAATCTATTACAGCCTCGGCGCCGAGACCGGAAGTTAGGTTCTTTACAGATGTCACCACGTCGCCGGCTCCTGAATTTATTAAATCATCCGCTCCCAGCCTTTTTGCTTCTGCTAGTTTCTTGTCATCAATGTCAACGACAGCAATGCGTGCGTTGGTTACCGCTTTGGCCAGCTGCACCGCCATCAGTCCCAGTCCGCCAGCCCCGACGATAACTACCATCTCGCCGGGAAGCATGTCTGCCTTTTTTATGGCGGTATAGGCGGTCAGTCCAGAACAGGCAAGCGATGCTGCAGCGTCTAGATCCATGTTCTCCTGAAGTTTCACAAGGTACTTGTGGCTTGGAACAAGGACGTCTTCGGAGTAGCCTCCGTCACGGTAAATGCCGATTGTCCGCGGCGAGTCGCAAATGTTTTCCTCCCCAATTCTGCAGGCCGGACAAGTGCCTTCTCCTATCCATGGATATACAAGGACCTTGTCGCCGCTCTTAAAGCCTGTTACAGAGTCGCCGACCTCCTTGACGGTCCCAGCGATTTCATGACCCGGAGTCAGTGGAAACTTGACTCCTCTATCCTCGACTTTCATAAAGACGCCTTGCGGCCCAGCGTAGCCTCCTTCCCAGAGGTGAAGGTCGCTGTGGCAAACACCGGCGCTCTGCACCGAAACGAGAACCTGGTCTCCCCGGGGGCTGGGTGTACCTACGTCCATTATCTCAAGTGGCTGTTTTGTCTGCAGTATTCTCGCGGACTTCATGGCTTTCGGTAAGGGAATTCTCAATATAACCTAAGCTAGTTGGTTATGTCTTGGCCGGCCTTCGCCCCAGTATGTTGTCCTTGGAAAGTGCACTTTCGAGCGCCTCGGGGGACATCAGCTTTTGCGCAAGTACCAGCTCCCGTACGCTCTTTCCTGTCTTGAGCGATTCTTTGTAAATCTCGGCGGCCTTGAGATATCCTATGCTTGAATTTAGTAACGTCACGAGAATCGGGCTCTTGTCAATGTACGACGCCAACCTGTCCAGGTTTGCCTTGAGCCCGTCTATCATGTTGGCGGCAAAAATCGGCAGGAAATTCTTGAGCATGTCAGTCGAGTCCAGAATACATTTGAGCATGCCGGGGAGCATCACGTTTAATTCAAACTGGCCGGACTGAGCCGCCATCGCGACCGAAACGTCGTTGCCTATTATGTTAAAGCACACCATGTTGAGACACTCTGCAAGCGACGGATTTACCTTGCCGGGCATAATTGACGAGCCCGCATGCACGGCCGGAATCAGGATTTCTGCCATTCCCGCGATTGGCCCTGACGCCATTAGGCGCAGATCGTTGGCCAATTTTGAAAGCTCTAGGGCCAGATTCCTGAGCGACGACGAATATGAGGCTACATCCAGTTTGCTCTGAAGCGAATAGAACATGTTCTCTGAAGGCCTAAGACTGAGACCGGAAATTTCGGAAAGCTTGGCTATGGCTATTTCGCGGTACCCTTCTGGGGCATTTGCTCCGGTGCCCACTGCCGTTCCGCCTAGCGCAACGGGTTCAAGGTTCTTCATGGCCACAAGGATGTTTTCCCGGGCTCTCCTCAGCGAGAAAGCATACTCGCCGAACTCGTCGCCCAGTGTTACGGGTATCGCATCCATAAGGTGAGTCCTCCCTATCTTGATGGCGTCGGAAAACTCGGCAGCCTTTCTTTCAAGAGAATCTATGAGTTTGTCAAGCGATGAAACGACCTGCACTGCGTTTAGCAAAATTGCAACATGCATCGCTGTGGGAAACGTGTCGTTGCTTGACTGCGACATGTTCACGTGATCGTTCGGGCTCAGGCTTTCGTAATCCCCTTTCTTCTTGCCCAAAAGTTCCAGCCCGCGGTTTGCGATGACCTCATTTGTATTCATGTTAAACGCTGTGCCCGCGCCTGAATTTATCGACTCGACTACGAACTGGTCGAGAAACTTGCCAGCAAGAATCTCGTCGCATGCCCTGACAATCGCGTTAGCTTTCTGCGCGTCCAGGGATCCGACCTGTCTGTTGGCAAGAGCTGCTGAGCGCTTTATCATGACAAACGCCTTTATCAGGTTCTGGTGTGCCGGCTGTCCTGTTACTTTGTACTGGATCATTGCACGGGCGGCAAAGGGGCCATAGTACGCGTCTGCCGGAACCTTGACATCTCCAAGCGAATCTCTATCGACGCGGAAAGACATTGCACTTATGCACACCTTTTCTGGCTGTAATAAATTGTTCGAGCGTTTGTCCTACGAGATTATCCGAACACTGGCGAGCTGTTCTATTTGGTCAATGTCTGACAGTTCAAGAGCGTCCCCTGTCTGCAATGGCAGCTGCGGCTCTTCACCTGCTTCTAATTTTTTCGTCCGCGATGGGATGCTGCTTTCCGCAATGGGTGGGATAAATCGCACAAGTATCCCGAAGGTAATTTTTCCATAGCAGTTGTTTTCCATGCATTTCTGGCGTTCGGATGCGGAAAGCTCCGTGAATGGAACCAGGCTTTTGACAATGCCAAATCCGATGAAATAATCTTGCAAGTCCGAGACGTTATCAGACAAGGCCTCCTGCCTCCTGACAAAAATCGCCTTGCTTCCGGCTGCCCAGTTTCTCCTTACTCCGATCAAGATCGTCCTCTGGAGGAATAGCTGCCTCTCAACTCTCGTCTGGGTCAGCCTTATCACGTGCCCTGCTGAAGGCGCCGTCATGTGCTTGCTCGCGCATTGTGCCCTCGATTTTAAAAAGCATTGTTCTTGCTCCTATGCCAGAGTGCAGCTGTCCAAATCGTAAATGTCGATTCCAAACGGGCCAGTGATAGAATCGCAGGTCTTCTTCAAGAGTTCTACATAGCGCTTGGCATCATAGGGTGTGCTGCCATTTGCAAATTCCACAGGCACCGCTCGTACCTCTGCACCGGCGTGGTCGCGGCCCTGCCTGCGGTTTTGCGTGATTATGTAACTCAGAGCCTCTCCTGCCCTCAGTGACCTTCCTTCCCGGACAAGTTGCATGACAGCATCGTGCTCAACGGTATTTCTCTCCGCATACCTGTCCCAGTCTTTGGATAGACGCTTTGTAAAGACGAGTTGTTCTACAGGCACATTTCCCTGCACAAGTTGCTCGGCGTACTTGGCAAAAGCTTTCTTTACTTCCGGCATCAATGCCCTGACCTCTGCAGCGCTACGGCCTCTTGAGACTATGTCAATTATTTCGGCCTGAAATCTTGCCAGAAACTCTGGAGTGTCGTGTCTTCTTGCCTCTATGCCCCGCACTTTTACGTTATGCTCTGAAAATGCTCCAAAATACCTGTTGGGCACGGGAAGCATTTCGTTTCCGCTCGAATGCACAAAAACAATCCACTTGTATTCTCCCTCGAAGTTGATTTCAAAGCCCGTGGTCTTTTCTATCGCTTCCTTTAGCCGCAGATATTCGTCTATGGTGGCGTCTGACTTGTGAAGCCATAGCGAATCTACGATTCCGTGTATGAAGCGGAACCCTCTCCCATACACAACATCCAGCGCATCTTTCAGTATCTTTCGGTCATAGGCGCATACGGCCTGGTGCGAGTCTATCCTGCCGAATTTAGCATTGTTAAATCCAAGATATCCAAAGCTTGTTACGTTTATCCATTTCAGTGCGTTCTGCCGCGCATCAAATGCCTTTTTTTCTGCTGCAAAATGATCCGCTGCGTTCTTGTTGCAGCGCCTCATCAGCGCTTTGTACTGGGATCGTTTTCTTATCACGATCTTGAGCGCCGTAGGGACGATGCCTATCATCCTGCAAATATTGCAGCCAAGCTCCGGCACCCTGTTGTGTTCGGGCGATTGCCTGCAGCATCTGCATCTGACAGTCTCCGCCGAGATGTTGCACTTGCGCATTATGTTTGGATAGAGGGAGACAAAATCAAATTCGGCGACCTTCTCGTGCACGCCTACTTCTGGATCAAAAACCATCCCGCCGCGGTCTGCCACCATTAATTCGGCAAGGCTTTTTGGATGCTCTATTATGTACGGCTTCCAAGGAACCAGCATTCCTCTCTTTGTGGCGTGGTAAAACTGCAGGCTGCTCAGGCACTTTCCTATGGATGCCCTGAAAGCCGTATGGAGCGGCATCCTGCAAATCCGCGCCAGCTCGTACAGGCCCTGCATGCCTGACTCGTTCCACACAAAGGAGTTCTCGCTATCGCAGTGAACCCTGCCAAGCAGCTTTATTGCGGAGGGCTTGAAGTAAATCCTGCCGTAACTAAAATAGGAAACGCCCTTTTTGTTCGGCCTCCGCAGCGAGGCGCCTTTCTCTCTATTCAGGGATAGGCTCATACCGTTCTGCTCTGCCCTGTAGATAAGATACGGGAGCACAAAAGAATCGCCGTCAGATGTAAAGATAAAGTCCGGATCGATCGAGCTTACTGTATCTGCAAGCCCCCGGATGACACCAGCCTCCCCGTCCGGTGTGCCTCTGACTCGCAGAGTAATCGTTGCAGCCACACGCCCGCTATTTCCGCTTGTCAGTTTTTTGATTGTGATGCAGTCCAGGGGGTCTGTAAACTTGGGAAGCTTGCCCTGTTTTTTAATCGCCACTTCAAGACGGATTGAATTGAAATTGGGGAGCCTGTAGCTTGTTTCCCAAACGCTGTCATGAACCTGCCATTTGAGTCTGGCAGTCTCGCCTTCTGCTGATTGACTGACAGTGCAGTTTGCAAGGGGGAACAGGTCGTGCTGGTAAAAATAGCACTGGGCGGGCAATAGGTCGACGTTGTACAGCCTGTATCTTCCAAAGCGGCCGAGTTTTTCGACAAGCCTTGCAAGTTTGACTGCCTGTCTTGAATCACGCAGCGCGAGTTCAAGCACTGCCGATGTCTTGTTATCGGTTATGCGTTCCCGCTTTGTTACAATCCTGTACGACTTGATCAGCCTGCAGATATCGGGATCTTGGGTTACCAGTCCAAGCCCGCTGGCATTGTCCTGGTCTGTCGCAACATAAATTGAATGGGTCCACGAGTCTTCTACTCTTGCCACGCGGCCGTCTTTCTGCTTTATCCAAAACACCATTCTGTCTCCGGCGGTGTGGGCGTCAAACAACCAGCCTGACACCGTGCCAGTTTCCAATTCTGCCGCCCTGCTTTGGATTGGCTTTTTATCCTGCAAGTTTCAGCTTCAAATCCTCGATTACCCTCTGCTGGACCAATATTAGCGACATCAAAAGCAGCTCCGCAGGAAAAGACTCCGAGCTAGCGGCCGCCGGTGCATATTCCAGGCACCTATCAAGCAGCTTCCTAAAATTCTTCAAATCCTGCACATCTAGCGAGTCAATAAACCCCGCCCAAGACAAAATCTCGTTCGTAAGCACGGCATTAGTCTTGCTGGCTGGAGTCAGGCTCATACCTTCGCTGGCGCGTTATGAGTTCACATAAAGCTTGGAACGCCCGAGGGGGAGGGGCAGCTCCGCGGGCCCGGCAGGGGTTATTACACACCTCCTGTCAAAACGCATGCTCTACAATGAGCGCTCCAAATGAACACAACGGCATCCCTCTCTTCAAATACTGTTGCTCCGGGTGCGGCCATGTCCTCAAAGAAGCCAATGATTATTTCATGCAGCTATTGTCATCGCGCTCTCGCGCCTATTCTTCTATTATGGAAGAGGAATGTCCCGAGTGCAGGCGTTCTCTTTGCAGGACGCTGGAGCTGAAACTGTCCAAGTCAATGCAGAAAATGGAAACCTTGTTTCAAACAGCGTTTGAGATGCGTGGGATGCTGTCTGACATACGGGAAATAGACGATTCACTGGTGCAAGCACAAAGCGGCGTTCTGTGCATAATTGGCAATCCAAAGCACGCAAATGCGTTATTTACACGACTGTGCGTCAAGTCGCTGATGCCTAAAATGCACGGCGGACTTGGATCGGACAGCGCACTTGTCGTCGATGCGGGTAACTGCTCTGACACATACCTTGCCGTAAATTTTGCCCGGCAGTATGGCTTTGACGTTGAAACCATGCTTCAGAGCATTGTAGTTACCCGGCCGTTTACCATACATCAACTGGCCTTTTCAATTACAAGCGAGCTGCCACGCACGGTCACAAGGCATTCTGGCACCAGCGGTAATGTCCGGCTGGCGGCTGTTTCAAACCTCTTTGCGCTATTCGAACAGGAGCCGCAAATAGATGCGTCGGAGGCAGAAAAACTCGCTGGAGAAATTATAGACTGCATAATCGAAATGGGCAACAAGATATTGGTGATTGTGACAATGCACTCCGAATCAATCTACAGTGCGTTGGCCGTCAGGAAATTTACGCGGCGAATCTATCTGTCCAAAAGAGCTGGCAGCCCGTGGCTATCTGTCAATGTCTGCAGCGCAGAGCAAAGCACCGAGTTCGCTCTTTTAGAAAGAGAACTGTTTACCGTACGGAATCGCTGAACGGCCGAAAAAAATCAAAAGATGTTACGGGCGCCAGCCAAAAAGCAGACGCACTAGAACCCCCAGCTAGGACTGGTGGATGTTGGCGCGAATCTTGCTCTTCAATGCCTCATTAATGTCCGACGGCTTCATGCCGTGATCCTCTTGCGCGTGAACCGCACAGGCCCGCAAAATATCGTCCTCGGTTATGCCCTTTGTTTCAAAGCCACAATCAAATCCCACATCCCGACACTTGAAGTTGAGCATCAGAACAATTAAGATAAGCAACTAGATAAACATGGTGGCTCGCATGCATGGGAAATAATGTCGCTAGCATTTATATTAGAAAGACGGATACGCATGACTGCGTTATGTCCTACGGTGAAAGACGTTTTGGCGGAGGCGGCAGCCGCTACGGCGGTGGTGGCTTCGGTCCAAAACCTGTTGAAGCAGGAAAAGAATACGACGTACAGATCACTGAGACGAGCCGAAAAGGTGACGGAATTGCCCGAGTCCAAGGATTCGTAATTTTTGTAAAGGATGGCAAGGTCGGACAGAATACAAAAGTAAAAGTCACTAATGTCGGTGCAAGATTCGCGACAGCTGAGATCGTACAACCATCATCAACACCACAGTAACAAAAAAGTTACGAACCCAAAAAAATGTGGCAACTCCGAGTTCCACATTCGTTTTTATTATTATCCTTCAGTCATTCAAAAATTCCGGAGATGCCTAACTCCGAACCTGGAGGTGTCTACATCCTTACGGCACAAGAGTTAGGCCCGGCTTCTAGATCCCCGGTGTTGAACTGATCGCAGGGAGATAGCTCCTTGTTAATCCTGATAATTATCCTGTAGTTGAGCGGCCTTGGTGGTATGCTTGTCGTTAGCGATTTGACAAACTCGTCCTTGCTCTTGGACAGAAAAGGCACGTTCTTTCTGACACCTCCGAGAGTCTCTGATATTGCCTTTCCGTGGCTCAACGTAACCGCCGACGGGTCAAAGTGCGCTGGCAGAATTACCGTATCTTCGGGATATCGTCCGCCAAAAATTCGCGATTGATACGTTTCGTATAGTTTGGCTGCAAATTCCTCAGTCCTGTCGCGAAGGTCAGGCCTTCCCACAGCGTCCACAAAAAGGGTGTCGCCTGTAAAAAGGCACAGGACCTTGTTATCAAAATTCAGCTCAAAACACATGCTTCCGTCTGTGTGGCCGGGACTGTGAACCGCAGCAATGTAGCAGGACCCGCTTCCGCCAGCAGGCGACAATTCCACCCGGGAGCCATCACTCAAGAGTCGGAAAGGAAGGTTTCCCGCCGGGGCATAGCCCTCAAGGGAACTGAGATGACCAGTAGCTCCTGTCTCTGAGCATAATTTGGTTAACCCCGAGACATGGTCGGCATGCATGTGCGTGTCAAGTACGTGAGTTATCTTTAGGTTCTGACTTTCCGCCAGCCCCAGAATGCCCTCGGTATTGCACGAAGGATCAATGACCACCGCCGCATTGCTATCCTTCGAAGCTACAAGATATGACATGCAGCCTTTGGAAACTCGCCTGATTTGCCACACTCTCACCGAGTCGGATCCGGAGATGGGAATCTCGGCAATATCGTAAACCTGGTTCCATGCAGCCATGCCACCTCTGACGCTCTTGACATTGTAGCCAAGGCTCGACAGGATCTGGGCCGCCATCATTGAACGATTCCCGTGAGCGCAGAGAGTAATCACTTCTTTGTCCTTTGGGATCTTGTCCCCAAGCGATTTTTGCATCGCAAACAGCTGGTCAATAGGAATCAGCGGCGTCTGAGTCTGTTTGTCGTACGACAGTCTCCATGCATCGTATTCCTCCGGCGTCCTGACGTCGAGGACAAAGACGTCATCGCCTCTGTCAAGCATTTCCTTGAGCTTGGAGGCTTCAATCTCAAGACTATTCAGGTTATTTCCAGAATCCGTCCCGCTTGATAAACCAAATCTTCTTGACATGTGCTGACTTTACCAGCTGGGCAGACCGCTTATTTAGCTATCTGGAGCCGGAACCGTCATGAGAGCGTCCGTGATTGGCTGGTTCGTGCGTTACTTTGCCTTCTTGTCCTCTTCCATTATTCCGAAAACATTACCTTCGGGATCCTGGAAGGTCGCAAACCATCCAACCTTGGGAATAGCCGACTTTGGCATCAAAATCTTGCCCCCTTTTGCCTCTATCTTTTTTGAGACCTTGTCTACAGACGACACCTCAATGGTATTCATGTTGGGCATTGCACCCTCGCCTTTCTTGGAGAGACCCCCGTTTATCCCTCGCTCCTTTTTGGGCCCTGTCTTTATCATCCAATATTCCATCGGCCCGTCCCACTTTTCGAATTCCCATCCAAAGATACCCTCGTAGAACTTGATCGCCCGCTTTGGGTCATCCGCTGATATGTCAAAGTGACTAGGTCGGTTCATCGACTAACATTGAGCCGTCTTTCTAATATCGTTATTGCTACCGACACTATCAATTTCTGATTCCGGGCTGCACTCAGGTGGACGCTCCGCAGGACTTTTCCTGTTGACTAGACTTTGTATTTCATCAGTTCACCGTAGGTTATGTTAAGCGTGACTTCGCTTCCGTCAAACCCTTCCACGCACGACTTGGGGACGTTGTATTCCCTGCTTGACCCCTGCAAAATTACGAACGTGTCGCCCGACTCTGAAATGATGTTGCCGACGTCTGCCCTGTCGCTTGATCTTACGTTCTTGTGTATCACCCTTTCCCAGTTCAGGATTACTGGTTCAGACATTTTACACCAAATTTTCATATATCTGTCCAAATATTTAACCATTTTTGGATATCAGGCAGACAGTATCAATAAATTGGAAGAACTATATCATTAATGCTTAAATTGTTGCTAAAAAGTGCCTACAGTCGCAGCCAGATAAAATTAAAGGAAAAAGATATTCGGCGTTCCAGCGCTATCAGGTCATCAGATCCAGAGCCATTCGCAGCTCGCGGATCTCCTGCTCAATAGCAGCCTTGTCTAACGGATCGCTGGCATACTTTAGCAGGCGTTCGCAGGCTTCCAGCTGCGCCATGATAAGGTCCTTCTTATCCATGCACAAGGCGTGAGACTCACTTCGGAAAGAATACGTCACCCTCTTGGTGCTGTCTCTTGATCGATAAGTCTTCGCCACGACGGGCACCTCATATTCGGCCTCGTCAATATTCATAACAATTCCTTTTGCGCAGTTCAACTATATACGCTTACGGGTGCTATAGAGATCCTAGCACTGGTTCGGGGCATGCAACCACGAGCGTGTCAGGACGCGCAGCGGCTGGACATCCTGCCAGAGAATCGCACTCGTATCGTGATACAAAATTCTATATAGATATGCCGGCTGCTCTATTTGCAGCATGGCTCGAAAAAAGGAAGTCCGCAATTTAACCGGCAGCCGGGCCGAGGACGAAAAGGCTATCCTTGAATTCCTGCGGACAAAGGGGGTTCCTTATTCTGAACCGAGGCTCATACACGAGCTATTTGGAGTAAAGGAGGAAGACGAGGAAATTCCCATATCACCAGACGAGCTTGCAAGCCTTCGCCGAATCAAGGAGATCCTGAGGCAGCTAGTGAAGGAAAAGAAAATCTTTGCCGCCAACCTGGAGGACGCAGATACAAAGGAGCAGGTTATCCATTACTCTGCCAAGGGATGGTTTGCAACCCCGTAGCTTCTAAGAAATTCTTTCAAACAGATAGAGGAGCGTCGAGACCATTACCTCGCTGTTTGTATAAATTCCGGAGATTTCCCTGCCGCCTCCAGAGTTCTTGTCAATGATAAAAAGCACCGCCTCATGGTCGATGATGATAAAGCTTGCGGGGGACGGGTCGATTATCGTTTGCAAGTGAAGGTTGGCCATTACGTCACAGTCGCCTTCGCTGTCAGCAAATGATCTATTGCTGGACGTTTTTATCCTTACCTCGCCACCTGCTCTTGAAACCGAGTCGGCCAGCTCGATGATGCCTTCGTGGTAAAACTTGGCTAGAATCCTGTCGCTGAGAAACATCGTGAGGGTCCTTGCGGGTTTTGAGAACATCTTTGACGCCCTTGCAAGAATGACGTTTTCGCCCGAGAGCACCTGGTACGTGTCCTCGGAAGCCTCCCTGGTTGCACACTTTGCAATCTGATCGAGTTTGTTCTTGCAGTCCAGTTTTCTTTCCGCCACTTCCCTCAGCGCGCTTGTCTTTGCCTGAACAAGATAGTCAATCACCTCATCGTATGGAAGAGAATAGTACTTTTGAGGCTTTGAGAAAGTCGAGTATACAATTCCTTTTGAGAGGAGCGTAGAAATGTAGTGGTACGTGTCAGTTCTCTGAATTCTGGTATGCCTCGCAATATCACTGGCGGTACTGCTGCCGTTGGACATCAGGTAGAGAAGGATTCTTGCCTCGTTGGCACTCAGATCCAGCTTTTTGAGCTCAGATACCAGCTCCCCCTCCAGTCTCAGGCGCATATCGTCCATTGAGGTGACCAAGTCAGAATCCCGTCTAAGCTGGCCGTGGCCCGCTTCCGATCCATCAGCTTCGACAGATCCCAGGCTGTTAGCCCTGTTCAATTGCTCTGTATCCGAGGTTCCTGATGGTGCCATCTGGCCTGTACTACATCCTTCCTTTAGAGTCTCAATAGTTCAACAATCGTCCGTGGGGCATTGTTACATACAGCTCAGGTGCCAGTGCCAAAAGCAGCTTCTATTTTTCGTTCTTAGACGAATCGGCGAGGGGTTTGTTATACGTACACCAGCCTATATCGACACCACAGAATACCACGGCTAAGATGGAAAATACAGTTCCATACAAGAAAGGAAATCGAAACCACAGACGCGGTGTCATAGGGATCGAGTCGGCTATAGTACTGATTGCGTTCGTTATTGTAGCTGCCGCCCTCTCATTCGTCGTCTTGAACATGGGTTTCAGCACAACACAAAAAGCCAAGACTACAATCGGTCAGGGTCTTGATACCTCAAGCAGTGCACTTGAAGTCGGCGGAACGGTAAGCGGTCACCTAAACGGTACTGCAGCAGCTCTTGACGTAATCACCATTCCACTCAAGGTGGCTTCAGGCAGTACCAGCGTCGACCTACAAAAGAACCTCACTTCAGTCAAGTATTTCACAACTAAGGTCAACTACGACAACATCTACAAGGGCACTATACAGGCAAACACATACAGTAACATCAAAGACGCCTTGGACGGTGCAGTAACTGCTAACCTCATCAACGTGAGCCCGCTCGCCTCGTCTACTCCAGGCAACCCGACGAACACTACGGCATTCGTCTATTGGACCGTCAACAACAACCAGAACACAGTCCTTGATCACACCGAAACAGCCGTCCTAGCAATCGTATTCAGGGCAGCTGACAGGCCAGCACAGCTTGACCAAATAACAGCCGAAGTAGCACCGAGCGTTGGTCCACCGATGACCGTAGAAAGAACCCTACCCACGCTGACAAACACATACCAAGACCTGACGTAAGAGGTCATTTTTTTTGAACCTCAAGCCTACTTTTTTTTTAAATTTTTCTAATCTAAAGAATTTTTCAATATTAAAGACTCGCGCCATCCTTGCGAGCGCGGGTACGGCCGCTTACTATGGGATCACTTACGTGGTGTCTCCTGATACACTGCTAAGGTTTAATCTCAATAGTCTTTTCACTCATCCGGTTCTCATTGCTCCTCCAGTCGTTGCAGGTGCCGGTGTCATGATGCCCAAGTTTATCAGAAAGCCTAACTTTGGCAAGCGCCCTGGTGAACCCGCGTCAAGCAAGGCCGCCAGTAATTCAGACAATGTGCCTACTGAACTGGTCCAGCCAAGCCCGCAGCTAGACACCTCGGCCAATAGTGCCCAGACAAATCCTGCCCTGACAGGAACTATCCAGCAGGCCATGACGGCTCCGGCCGCGGCTCCTCCTGAGGCCCCCACAAATCCTGCTCCCTCCTCTGGAGTCGAGGCGGTCCAGCAGCATGTTGACGATACAAAGGTGTCAGAGATGGTAGAGAAAAAGCTGGGACCAGTAAGTGACGAGCTGAATTCCATGAAGTCTGAATTTGCGTCGTTCAGAAAAGATATTGACGAGCTCAAAGGCGGAGTTAAGGAAATCACTTCGAGCTTTGAGAACTCGTTAGTCGAGCTCAAAGCCTTTCAGGCCGAAATGGTCAACCCGATAAATTTTATGCGCAAATATTTTGAGACGATGGACATAAAATCCCTTTCCGATCCTACAAATGTAATCAGGACTATAGACCAGGCTACTGCCGCACAGGCGGCAGGCACTTCGGAAACTGCCAGTTCTCAGTCCCTGGGAGAGAAGCACCCGCCACCAAAGAAGCAGACCAGCGAGCCCGCAGAAAAGGTTTCAGCGCCGCCAAGGACGACTCCGGATAGCACAGAATATGATAGCCAAGAAATGGACAGTTCCGAGGAGTTTCCGGAAGAGGCACATTATGCGCGGGAGCGCCGGAACTCCGATGGTTATGCCGACCAGCGTGGGCGGCGGGAAAGTCATTATGACAACCGAGAGTACGCAGATCAGCTCAATTTCGGCAGGAAGGGCATTCGTAATAACCAAGACCATAATGGAGAGAGGTTTGGCATGAGAAGATTCTCCTCAGAAGATATCCCGTTTGGCAACGGTCGTCAGCAAAGCCGAGGCATTCCTTCAACCGGCCGCAATCCAGATTTTGCACCGCACGATTTCATCAAGAGTTCGCTTGAACGCGGCCTGACTCCTGGAAAAATAATGTCGATAGTAGGAATCGTGGATGAGGTCTTGGCAACCATGGGGCCGGACGGCGTCGACCTTATTGTCGAGCAGTACCGCAACATGGGACTCCAGCCAGAAGAAGAGCGGCTAATCTACGGCGTCCTGAAAATGTTAAACGAATCAAAAATCCTGACCGACGACATTATTGCAATGCTCTACCGGTTCGGCCAGGTTCTTGGGATTAATGACGAAGAAGCCGAGTTGCAGTACACCCGGCTGATTGCCAACAGGCGAAACCGCAAGGCACTTGCAAGCAGAGGAGGCAAACTAGGAGAGAGAGCTGCCTAAATGGGAGCATTTATCATAAGCGAGGGCATTGTCCTGATTGCCTCGGTAATTATTGCCGCGGGATTTTCTGCAGTCGTACTAAACCAGATGGGCATATTCCACTCGGCTCTTTCCTCTACAAGCGCCACCGAAAGAGACATCACGCTTACCAAAGTCAAAATAATCTACGCCTCGAATTCCTCATCAACCCAGGTAAATATGTGGGTAAAAAACATCGGCTCAACGCCCATCAAGGGCCTTGACAAGGTCGACGTGTTTTTCGGCACCATCGACGATGTGGAGCGCATTCCGTACAATGCGGGGAGCAGCCCGACCTGGGTATATTCGTCGCCTGTGACCGTCTGGCAAATCAAGGACACGCTGCAAATGAACCTTACCAGCAGCTTTGCACTTCAAAAGGACACGGCATACACAATTCGCATTTCGGCACCAAATGGGGTTTCAGACGAGTATATCTTCTCGATATCTTAGAGGAGCGAGGTTCGAATGGGTCTAGGCGCTGCGCTGGCAGGCGGAATCGTAATGATGATGATAGCCATTGTTATGGGCATGGCCATCCCCGCGATACTGGGAGCAAATACCTCAATGAGCAGTGCAGTGTCGGAACGGCAGCAGCTTGACGATGCACTCTCAAAAAGTTCGGTGACGATCACCTCCCTCCGCGCTCCTGCGCTCAGTAGCACGGCCACCTTTACCCTAAACAACACCGGCTCGACAAAGCTTTGGAACTATCAGAAGTTCATTGTCATCGTGACCTATGATGCCCAGGTGGCACCACTTGTGAGCGTAAAGAAAACAGAGGAGCTTACGTATCAAGGAATTACCAATACCACCAGCCCGGGCTACTGGTCCATCAGCGGATTTAACAACGACTATGTCGACCCCCAGATCATAAATCCAAACGAGAGTGCAAACTTTACTTGCAGGCTCGACGATCCGCTATTTCCTACGGGAACGATGACGGCCGTAGTTTCAACTGACGCCGGGGCCTCAACGAGCAGATCGGGAGCGATATCCTAGCATGACGATAGTAACCGTCTCGACCGGCAACGAGGAAGTGGACAGGCAGCTCGGTGGAGGACTGCCCCTGCCCGGACTTGTTCTTATCGAAGGCGACCACGGCACCGGCAAGAGCTCAATGGCAGCGCAGTTCATGAAAGGCATTCTGGATTCTGGCAGGCGAGTGCTGTTTATCACAACGGAAAGCTCCATTCGCGAATACATCGAAAAAATGAAAATGATTACTTTTGATTTTCGAAAGTCGTTTATTCAGAACAAGCTTTCAATTCTGCCGGTAAACGTCGATGGCGTAGTTTGGGCAGAGGCCCTTTCCGCCCAGCTTTTGCCTGTGATCGGCACCTACATGAGCATCAACGTGAAAAAATACGACGTGATTGTTGTTGACTCACTTTCGGCGCTGACCATGCATGCGAGCTCGAACTACATAATGGATTTTTTCACGAAGTGCAAGAGCTTTGTGTCAAAAGGTACCGCCGTGATTCTGACAATGCATCCAAAGGCCCTGCCAGAGGCAGTCGCCCTCAGAATAAGGTCAACATGTGACGGCTACATGCGGATAACTCCGACCTCAATTGCAGGGCGAAGCGTCAAAGTGCTAGAGGTGGTAAAGCTCATTGGCTCCTCGTCGCAGGTCAGTTCGCAATTCAGCTTTGACGTCGACCAGTCGTTTGGAATAAAGATTGTGCCGCTTTCAATGGCAAACGCGTAGGCCTGGCGCGCGCTGCAATGGACCAACAAGGGCAGAGTATTGCAGGTAGCAAGAAATGCGGAGGCATCCATCCAACTCTCGCGGGCTTACTTCTGGCAGTTGTATTCCATCCTACATCACATCGCATTTCTGCATTGCATGAGGACTAAAGTGAGTTGCTCGGGCTTTCTGGCAAGAGTGAAAAGAATCCTCTAGTGGCAGCTGTCGGGGGAAAGCACGATACAAGCCGCAAGACAATCCTGCCGGGCAAAGTCGATGAAACTTTCGTCTACTTTACTCTCCTTTTGTTTGGAATTTCCACTGGCCAGATACAGCCGTCAGACCTTGTAAGGACTGCCGCATCGAGCAGACATTACGGCTTTTACGCGGCAACATTTGACCGGGTATATTTGCTTGGCGTCAGGTGGCAGTTTGGCCTTGCAAGGGCAAGCGAAACCGTGGGCCTGTCGGTAAAGTCCGAAGAATTCAAACTGTTGCTGATGAAGCTTGCGCAGGTTTTGCGGCTTGGCGAGGACCTTAGTATATTTTTCAAGCACGAGCTTGACGCCGTAATCTCGGGATTTGTCTCTGGGTATGAGCGATCCATGAAATCAATGGACCTGCTGCTTGAAATGTACTCTACCATGATGTCGACGTCATCGTTTCTTGTTTCGTCGCTGCTTCTGCTCACCATGATATCCGGAGGAGGCGGGTCGTCGTCCCAGTTTGTCGTTACGATCACGACTGCGATCCTTGCGGGGCTGGCATCGTTTATCTTTCTCGCCTATATGATATTTCCAAAGGACAAGATATCAAACATCAAATTCCTGCCCGAAGGCGCGGTCTTTAAGAAGCGGCTGTACATGGGCCTGGGCGCAGGGATTGTCGTCGGACTTGGAATGGGGGTATCCGGAATCGTACCGGTTCCCCTGGCAATTTCCGCGGCTGGCGCACCCCTGCTCCTGCCTGGCATGATGGCGAGAAAGATAGATGCCAAGGTGAGAAGAATTGACGATTATTATCCGTCGTTTGCCCGTCACCTGGGAGACGTCTATCATACAGTCGGATCTCTAGGTGCTTCGCTCAAATCGGTTCTCAGAAGCGATTTTGGCGACCTATCCAAGTACATCGAGGCAATGTCTAATCGAGTCCAGAGCAGGATAAAGATTGAGGACGCCTTTGACCTGTTTTCACAGGAAACATCAAGCTCCCTAATTGCTGCCGGCAACACTGTACTTGGAAGCGCCATGGTCAAGGGGGCCAATATGCTCGACGTCGGCGCCAAGCTCTCGGAAATATCTAGCCGGTTTCTTGAAATCCGAAGCAAGAGGCTGCAGTCGGCCAAGGCATTCGAATCCACCATACTTATCATGCACGTGCTGACGCTTGGAGTATTCAGTCTGATAAACAGGCTTTTGCAGTTTCTGCAGCAGTATTTCTCCCTTCAGAATTCGATCTCCGGCCACGGCGGCGCGGCAGGGGTACTGAGCCTGACGCCTGCAGACCCGGGCGTAATGGTAATTCTTCTCCCTGCAATGGCAATCGCCCTTTCCGCGATAAATGGTATGGCGCTTAAGGTATTCCAGGGCGGACTCTACCAGACCGTCTGGTTCACCATAGCCATCCTGATGATTGTAGGGGGCCTTGTGCTTTATGGAATAGACCAGTTCCTTTCAAACATGCTCGGAAGCGTACTTGACATCCAGCATACAATAGGTTCCGCGACAAAGTGATCAGGTAAAATGGGATACAAGGAGATTATTGCAAATGTGCGCTGAGGTTCAGAAGCCGCCTCAGGGCGGCATGGCGGCGGACATTTTGCCAGAACCGAAACTCGTGGCGGCCACAAAGAAGGCGCCATATCTCGCACAGTACGTAAATGGATACGTGAAGAAGGGCAAGCCTTATCCCAAGTATTTTGATAAAATCGACGGCAGCATGAAGAACCTAAAGGCGCTCAACCTCATCTACCCAATTAGCGACCAGAACTATATCCACCTAAACAGCCATTCCGACAGCGGCGATGGATACTGGGAATACATCATCATTGGCCCTCCGGAACCAAATCCACAGCTTGTCTCAATCCTTGAGAAGATATTTGCCAAGTACGCCGGAGAGTGGAAACCCCCCGATCAGCTTCAAGAAAAGTTTGCGATGGTAGGCGAGTTTCTTGAGAAGGTGTGCGTCAAGTCTCCCAAGCCGGTCGAGTATGACAAGTTTGACATAAAGCGAAGCGGCGACAAGGTGCCGGTATACGAGCCAGAATTTGCTTACCTGAAATACCACTTTGTCAACAAGAGAGTGGGACTTGGAATACTCGAGCCATTCCTGACGGATCCGCACCTTGAAGACATTTCCATAGTTGGTGCCGGCAACGTTTACGTCGTCCACAAGATCTTCGGTTCGTTGAGGTGCCCGATATACCTGAGCCACGACGACATCGACGACATGGTCATTGGCATGTCCGAGCAGTTTGGCAAGACCATTTCACACGCAAGGCCGCTGGTCGACGCAACCCTGCCGGAAGGCTCCAGAATCAACATTGTCTTTGGCAAGGACGTCAGCAAGCGTGGTACAAACGCGACTATCAGGCGCTTTGCTAGCATCCCGCTCTCCATCACGCAAATCATAAACTCAAGAACCATAGACGCCAGACAGGCAGCCTACATGTGGATGATGGTAGGCGAAGGCATGTCAGTTTTCATTAACGGAGAGACCGCGTCGGGTAAGACTACTACCATGATGGGGATCACGTCGTTTATCTCTCCAACCGGAAAGATCGTAACCATAGAGGACACGCCCGAAATCACCCTCCCGCACAAGAACTGGATCAGCGAAGTCACACGCGATACGGGCTCCCCGGCGTCAAGCGTCGTAATGTTCGATCTACTAAAAGCCGCATTGCGTCAGAGGCCAAACTACATCCTTGTAGGCGAGATTAGAGGAGCCGAGGCAAATATTGCCTTCCAGGCCATGCAGACCGGGCACCCAGTCATGAGTACTTTTCACGCCGCGCAGATGTCAAGTCTCATTCAGAGGCTTACAGGCGAGCCCATGAAAATTCCAAAGCCAAACGTGGAAAACCTCAACATTGCGCTTTTCCAGGCGGCGGTGCAAGGAAAAGACGGCAAGCCCATAAGGCGCGTCCTTTCAATTAATGAAATCGTAGGCTACAACGGCGCCGCAGATTCTGTCATGTTTATCCCGGTCTTTACCTGGGACCCATCAAACGATACGGTTACCTACAGAGGCAGGGGAAGCAGCAACCTGATGCTGACCAAGATTCTGCTAAAGCGCGGCCTTTCGCGAAAAGACGAAGGCCTGCTGTACGACGAGCTGGAACTTCGCATGAGGCTACTTGAGACCATGATAAAGAAAAAGATTTTCAACTATTACGATGTATACGACAGAATAGTCCAGGCAAAGGAAATGGGCTTGGAAGCATTCAAGAAGGAACTGGACTCAGTCTAGCGCCGAAATCTATTGCTTATCAAAAGAGCTCTTTTTGCTAGCAGCGCTCTACCTTGTACTTCAAGATTACAGATTCGGCTGTCCTGCCGCTGCTTTCAAGGGATCTTATCCTAAGTGCCATCTCGCTCAAAATCCCGTCAGCCCTTGCGTCTGTGTTCGGAATGCACTTATCATGTTGTGTTTTGTTTTTAGTTTGCTCACTTGGAGCCTCCAAGTTCTCAATATAGTCCAGCATCCGCAGCACCCTGACTGCAGCTAGCCTGCTCTCGGATAGGACTTTGAGACTATGCTCGAGCCTCCCATATTCGGGGTGGATGCTGTTATTGAACGGCTCTGCGTACAATCAAGGTCCGGCTTGCCGTGAAAATATTAAGACAAAGTATGTAGGGCCGGGGACAACCCGCATGGCCGGCGTCCGCGGATAATATTATTTACGTCAGTTGCAGATAAGGTTCCTTTCAGAGAACGTGAACGAAAAAACTAACCATGGGTTGTGCAGGGGCCCGGCTAATCTATCCATTCCAGCGCAGGTCTGCGGCATCAAGTGCTATAGGCATTAACTATCGGGATTTCTCTGTGAGCATTGCAAGCAGACTAGTTCTCGCTCAGCATTACGAAACTGTTGAATTTTTCGGGTCAACTGCAGCACCAGTGGAACAGGGAGCCTGAACAAGTGCCCCGCCCAAATAGAATGACAAAGACCATGGTATGTGCTGCAATATCGCCATACCTTGCCTACTGGCTCTGCCTGAAACAACCCAAGGTGGCCGCAAGGAAGCTTGCCATAGGCATAGCACTCTACGTGTCGGCGATGCTATCAGTAACCTTGGCCGGACTTTTACTCCTGCCTGGCGATGGAAAGGGCAGCGAGTCGTTAAGCTGGTATGGAAGCATTGCAGGCTTTGCTGTCGAAGAAATTTGGGATTTGTATCTGGTCCAGCAAGTGCGAAAGCAGATAAAGGACCAAGGCGAAGCGCGGATGCGACGTGTCCGGGCCTAGACCGCAAACCAGTTAACCGAAACCGCCCAGTACTTCTGGGCGAGCTATCTCATTGTTTCTCCGCCATCAACGATTATTGTCTGACCGTTTACAAACGAGGTGTAGTCGCTTGCAAGCATCAGCGCCACGCCTGCAACGTCTTCGGGTTTGCCCTCTCTTCCAAGGGGGATGCCTGACACGAGCTCCTTTTTCTGGTCGGCTGAAAGCCTGTCCCAGTTGCGCGGTGTTGCTATCGAGCCAGGCGCGATTGCGTTGCAGCGTATATTGTATTTGCCGTATTCCGCTGCGACGTGTTTGGTGATTCCAAGTATTGCGGACTTGGCAACCGTGTAGGGAGCACCTTTTGTATAACCGCCGATCGCCGGCGTTGATGAAATGTTGATTATCACGCCGCGTGACTGCTTTACCATGACTGGAAGGACTTCGCGGCAGCAGCGGTAAGTGCCTATCGCGTCAACGTTTAGCACCTGAGTTAGACTCTCATCGGAGATTGCATCAAACGCCACGTCCCAGAATTCGTCTTTGATGGGATAGCCTGCGTTGTTGACGAGTATGTCTATCCTGCCAAAACGGTCGACAGCCTGTGCGACCAAGTCTTTTACCTGGCTCGAGGACGTCACGTCAAGCGCAAAGCCCGCAGCAGGATTTTTGGACTCGGCCGTCAACTCGGCTGCGGTCCTGCGGGCTTCTGACTCTTCACGACCGGTAACGACAACGCTTGCGCCCTGTTGCGAGAAGAGGCGGGCCATGGCCTGTCCGTTGCCCCTTGTAGAACCAGTAATAATCGCGGCGCGCCCTTCAAGCATCCTGTCCGTGTTCATAAAGTACGGAAATTTGCACCAGCGAGTTATTTAAATCCGTTATAGCTTTGGCTCAACCAGCGCGCAGGTCCAGATGGGGATGCGCAGCCGCTGGAGCCGGACCTACGTGAGTGAAACCTCGCCGTTCATCATGACGAACCAATGACCATGCAAGGTATTTTCCATCCCAATGACTTTGACTGGCATCGACAAATCAGACGTTCCTCCCGCAAGCTGGGCTTTCAGCTCATCGATATTAGCAGGCACAACGTAAAGTCTTACCAGTGGGCGCAGGTGGTGGCCATGTTCGTCCTCGTGATTTGCAGTTGATGCTGCTTTTTCTGGAGGGCCGTAGCCAAAAACGAACAGCCTTGGATGGTTTGTCAGGAGATATGCGTGGCCTTTGCCGATGTCCAGCGTCTCATTACCGATGGTGAAAGTGCCACCAGTCATGTTTATCGAGATTATCCTCTCCGAGGACTTTACCACCGAAAAATTCAGGACAAGCGTGCTATTTCGCGAATCCGTCCCGGATCCGTCATGAGTAAAGCCCATTGCCTTACCGTTGGCAGTTAGCGTGAATGTCGAATTTGCAACCATCGTCAGGGCAATGGAAGTGGAATTGAGTCTCGAGTGCTTGCCGTGGCTAAACAACTCCATCCTGTACTTCAGCATTTGCTTGAAGTACTCGCCATTATGAAATCCCTTCTTTAGATGATGCCTGCCGGCAAGCGTATTATTCCAGTGTTCGTTTGTTTGATTATCGTCAGAGTTATTGGAAGTGGCATTATTGTGCTCCTCCGCGCCAGTCGAATTGGTGTTTGCATGGCGATCGTCGTTGCTTTCAGTACTGTTTTCGTGGGTAGTTGCACCGGTGTTGGAACCGTTTTCATGCCCGGATTCGTCGTTAGTGCCATTTCTGTTCGAGGCGTGATTGTCCGTGTTTGTAGTGTTTTCACTATTCTGCTGGCTCGAATTATCATGCGACTCCTCTCCAAAAGCTGGGAGCGTTAGGGTGGTGCTTGATGGAACAAGAGAAAGCAATAGTGAAAATGCTCCAAATATGATTACATTATTTATCAATTTCTTGCCGGAATTACATGAGGAATATGTCATCAGGATCCCGATTTTTTGCCCGCTGGCAGCCTATGATTCTATGCATGTAATTTCAAAAAATGACAGCCTTTCAAAAAGTCTCAGGGCCAAAAGGACGGGCAATCACTCAGTTGTTCTTCCGCTCGGTGACTTCGATGTGCTCTATGACGATTAGTGCACCAAGGGTAAGTCTGTGGTCTGCGTCACCTGTCAGTGACAGGTTAAGGGTGTCCCTTACTGATACCCAGTTCCTGTGCACCCTTGCGACCTCAGTCTTGTTGACTTCAAACCTGTAATCGTGCTCAGTAAAGTTGCCGTAAATTCGCATGTATTCCTTCCCTTCCCGCTCAACCCAGAATTCCTCGCCTACAAGCTTGACCAGCTTTTTCTTGATAGTGCCAATGCTAGAACCGGTGCTGTCATGAAAGGCAAATTCCGTTCGAAATGAAATTAATCTACCTTCGATGCGGACAAGTTCGCTTCCAGCAGAATCTCTTACCGTAAACTTGGCGGGAAGCTGAATGAAATTGCCTTCCGCCTCGCCTAATTTGTTCCCTTTCCTGTCCTCAATGTCGTAGTGTTCTCTAACCGACAGTATCTTTTTCTTCAGCACTAGCTCGTTTGTTCCAAATAGAGAGTTTGACTCTATCATGCCCGCATCAACTCGTTCCTTGTAAGGCGTGCCGCAAGCACCTTTCCAGGCACAGCAACATAATCCGGCACCCCTACGCCGACTGCAATCATTGCCGACCTGCGCTCTGCATGCGGTGAGAAAGCCTCCGTTACCGCCTCGTCGTAAAACGTCGAGCCCGAGGCTCCGAGAGCGAGCGAATACGCCGAGAGGTAAATTTTTCCTGCAGTCACTCCGGCTTCAAACTGTGCAGCCCTGTATCCGCGGTTTCCAACCGAGTCAAGAACGCCGGCTAGATCGCACATGAGAAAGAAAACCGCACTTGCGTCAGCAAAAAGGGGCTGGTTCAGGCACAGGTATCCGGACAAGCTTCTGCTCGAGGATTCATTCATGGGCTTCAGCTGCCGGACCGAATTTGCGGTCCTGTCGTAAAAGTAGGTACCTGGCCCGAGGCCGTCAACAAAGTTTGCAATAAAATACACGTCGGTCACGCTTGCAGCTCTAAATGGCATAAAGTCGAGAGGCACCCCCCTGGTAGAGGTGTATAGTACGTTTAGCAGTGCGTCGGACGAAACCGGGCGGTGAGCAAACCTTCGGGTCGAGCCCCGACGCAGGATTGTTTCTCCGATGGTGAGTGATTTTATGTCCACGGTCTGCTGGGCACCAAGTTGGGGGCCCATTTTCATGGATTGCTTCCAGGCGTTTACCTCCCCGGGCGTGGAAAGCGACGACGCATCATTAATCTGCCAGATCTCCGGATAGTCTGCTTCGGACCTTGACACCGGGAGCGATTTTGGCGCCTCTATTTGCACAGCCTCGCTCGGCTGACCAGAAGGGGCGGCCGTCATGTTGCTCAAGGCCGCGATGGGCGCAAGCGCGATCGCAGCTTCCTTTCTGTCCTGAAGAAGCAGCATCTCGTTAACCGCCTTGTCAACAAAGCCCATCGCCAGTTCTGTCGAGAAGCCTTCCGAGGCACACAGTGCAAGTAGGTTCGCAGCCATGACGCCAGAGTCCCAGAACCAGTGCCTGTATGACCTCGCCCGGTACTTCCAGGTGTTTCTCCAAGCAAGCGAAGTAAAAGCAATAGTCGCAGGGCTCGACCCTATGCGCTGATTTGCGCCGGCTGCCAAGGCAAGATTTGCCCTCCAATCACCTGCCCGTAGCAGGGTCAAGGAAAACTCGCCGGGGCAAAAGTGGTAGATGCCGGCGGCAAGCCTGTCTGCGCCCTCACCGATATCTCGGCATATCACATACATCTCTATCGGGTATAGTGCCCCGGTCGCAGAGGCCGCGCGCATGTAGTAAGTCCCAGCATCAAATTTCATGGCCCTCGTCACGCCGCCGGTGAAAAAGAGAAGCCGTGCAAGCGAACTAATGCCCAGTCTAGCCCGTGGATTTCCCGACAGGTCATCGCGGATACAGACCAGAGAATTTGATTCCGGGGAGCCGATATCGTCCGGAAGAGGTATTGATTGGATGTCAGGGTACACCTTGAACGGCCGCGGCCGGTCGTTCCAGTCCATGTAGTGGCGGGAAACCTGGCTGCTTCCCTCTGCATGCATTGTATCTTCATGGTATTCCAGTGCGAACTTGGTATTTCGGTTTAGAGTGCCGCCATCAGCATCCGAGTGCAAGATATGAGCCGGCTACCTAAAAGACGCCACAGAATTTATTTCAACCCCTTTGCAACCTGATTCCTTCATGTCAGTTGGCTGACTGTATACGATTAGACAAGCAGAAATCCATAACCTGACTCAGAGAAAAAGAGTCAAGGAAGCACAGCTGAAGGCGTTTGCTACAGGCACCAAAAAGTACTACTGAAGAGGCCGCCCTAAGGAGGAGAATTATTCTGGTTTTGACGGTCGCGGTGGTAGGTATCGGAGCAGTCGTTTCTGCAAATCCATTTGGAATTATTGACAGCTTTGTATCAACCAGCGTAACGGCTGGAATTGCCACGACGATTTCAGTGATCGTGTCGGTACGGCAGCGCGGCAGTGGACTCTTTGGAAAGACCCATGTAGCGTTATCGTTGGGGCTTGCCTGCTGGCTTGCAGGACAGGCAATATGGGGTTATGAAACATTTACCGCCGGACGCGAGCCTTCGCAATCCTCCGTTGCAGATATTCCATGGCTTGTGCTTTATGCTTTCTTTGGATACTACATTTTCAGGATGTACAGGTACTTTGGCAGGACTGTATCAAAGTATAACATTGTGCTCGTGGCAGGACTAGTGGCCGCGCTTACAACCAATACCGTGTACAATGCGTTCGTGTCATATGAGAGCAGTTTGAAGGAAGGCTCATCGGCCCGAGACGTTCCTGACGTGACCACGGCTGTTGTCAGGTCCATCTATCCATTACTTGACGCCGTCATTGTCATTCCGGCTCTGCTCCTTGTGATTACGCTGCGAAGGGGCCTCCTTACATATACTCCCTGGCTATTTTCATCGTCTGCACTCGTGCTAATGGCCGCAGCCGACATGCTTTTCACAAACATGGCGCTTCTTGACAGGATGGACCTTTCCAAATTCGCATACTCGCTGTACCACGCAGGCAACCTTGCCTTTGCCGGCGGACTGTACTGGTATAACCGCTTTGTGATTTACAACGAAAAGAGAGTAATGGAAGAGTTCCAGAAGCAGAACAGGTAGCCGGGTCACCAGCTGATAGCGCGCAGAGACTAATGATATCCCGTCAGGGTTAAGTACGGGCACTTATCTCATGTTGTCGGCTTGAAGTTTGAAAAGCTCGATCCGGTTGCCGTTGAAAAGTTCAACAGCATTGCGCCCGGTAAGGGACAGGGAGTCGAGGAGCGCAAAATGTTCGGTTATCCCTGCAGGTTCCTAAACGGCAACATGTTCCTGGCACTTCATAACAATGGCGTGATTCTCCGATTGTCCGAAGCGGACAGGGCGAATATCTCAAAACACGGGGCAAGGCCGTTTGAGCCTATGCCTGGCAGGGTGATGAAAGAGTACGTAGCGCTGCCGGAGGATATGTTCAGCAGACAGCGGCTAAAGCCCTGGATTGAAAAGTCACTAGACTACGCCAGCAGCCTTGCGCCCAAGGCAAAGAAGTCAGCAAAGCCAAGGAGAGCATAAATCCTAGATGGCGGCGGTTTTCAGGCACGTTTCGCAGTATCGCCGGAGTACAAGTATGCCTCCTATCTCAAAGTACGCCTCCAGAGAGGCAACTTTTGAACAGTCATGGCAGGCAGGCGGATTTCTGAGCGTTATTCGGCGAACTTCAAGTTGGTTGGTCAAGGCCATTGGGACTGAATCCTGTTTGCAGATATCTGCTTGAAGGAGTTCTTTTCTCCAATACAACAATCCATAAAATGTGACGGCAGCGTGTTGACCGAGCCGATTAAATCAGCAGTCTTATTGGCTATCCAGAATGACATTTTGTAACACTATGCGAAGCAAGCTTTTAGCTCTTTGACTTTCAAAATGAAATCTTGCCATCAAGAACTATAATTTTCTTAACTTTAGTGGCGTGCGGGCAGCGCATGCGCGTTGGGCATCTAAAGTTTATCCCAAAAACCGTCCCTATGACGATTGTTGAACTGCAATATTCATTTTAATTCCAAAACGTGACGAACTATCAACTAAAATACTCAAACTAAAAAACCAAGGAATTGTGAGACTGCTAGCCAGATTTCGATTCAGGAGAATCAGAATTTACGTCTGAACTCTTTGCAGCTGATCGGAGACTTGCGGCATCTCTGCTGAGTTTAGAAACGACCAACTTTTTCAATACATGTATAACTGTTGCAACTTCATGCTCCCCGTTTGATGCTCTTATTAGTTCATCAAACGCCTCTTCAAGTAATTGACTCGCCGCATCGAAATGATTAGCCGCTATTTCCTTAGCTTCTTCTTGCAGCATTTGCTTTACCATAGACGAGGGCAACATTACCTCCTGTTCTTTCTTAGATGTCTTGTCAGCACTGACGTTAACTAAATTTTGCTCTTCCTGGTGAACATTGTCATTAGTCGCTAGCTTATCAATGCTCGATGGCTCGGACTTTAACGTCGTGTTTGGGCCATCAGTCTTCTCTTCGAGCGATGCAGATTTATTGATAAGGTATCGGTGACTGGCGTTCCACTCTCGCAGTAAGTCACCGTATAGCGGAAGTCCCAAAAACTTCTGAAACATCTCCGTCTCAAACACTGTATTTGCAATTATTCGATATGCCGTTTGGGGTGGAACTCTTTCAATTATCAATTGTTTCAAGTCATTTATCTTCTCTTTCAATTGCTTAATTTCTTGAGTGCAGGTTGCTCCATCTTTTCTGTCATTGTCATTGCTTTTCGAAATGCCTTCAACTAGTTTGGTTATTGCTTCTGCTAGCTTGTCAATCTTTGATTCGAGAGTCGCAATTCTCTCTACGAGTGTTTTCTCTAATTGATTTGCATTGGTTTGACGGGAAGACTCGCTAGTTGTTTCATTGATAATTCTCTTTTCTTGTTCTGCAGGAATGCCGACTGTACGAATGTCATTTTGTGCTTGATAATATCGTTGATGGGCAGAATTCCAGATTTGGAGTCCGATTCCAACACTGGTAGCTGGGTCAATTCCACTTTCAGAAAGCATTTTATCCAGTGCACGAGCTTCTTGAAAAAATATTCTCTGTTCTCTTACGCATTTTGCAATCCACTTCCAAATGCTGGCATCCTTATCTATGGCAAGTGGCTCTAGGATTGATTCAGCCTTGGTAGATGGTTTTTCTGGCTCTTTTGCTGGTTGTTGAATTAAAGGTGGATTCTTTGGTGTTTCATTATTCTCGGCAGCACCCGAACAGCGCGCTCTCCTACCGCGCTTTTTACCGTTTGCTATTTGCTGTACCTGCTCCCATTCTTTTGGATGCTGGGCAATGTATGTGCGCTTGAGCAGTTCTGATTCTGCCATGTCCATCTGTCTGCCAACTGCAAACGAATAGAGCTCCCTGCTATTGCTTTTATTGATAAAATGCAGGCACCTGTCTCTGCCACCGTGGGTAAGGTAGTATCTCTCTTTTTGAAGCGGCCTGATTTTGAATTGGTTTGTATTAACCAGGTCCTGAATAGACGGGCTGGCTCCTACCGGGAATACACGCTTGGTCGTGTCATCGGGGGCTTTTTCAGGACGGGACAGGATAGGAATCTGGCTCATTGACTTTGAGCGAAACGGCATTCCAGTTGCTATATTTCCGAGATACAAGAGCCAGCATGTCAGGTTATTTTGACTATTGAATATAACATGTATGCTATAATCATGTTATACTAATATGAATAAAGCCAGGCTGAAGGCAAGCAGAGCCGGCCTTCTCTGTGACGCTGGATAGGCAGGCTTGAATATAACGTCTTTGAACAAATTTGATAATTAGACTCTGAACTTGCAGTCTACATCCGCCGCGAAATGCGTAGGTACCAATGGTCACAAGACTGCCGTCCTTTCCGCGGACTCGGGCGACTGAGAAGCGGTTCGTAAATCCAATAGTTGATGCGGATTACCAACACACTTGGCTCATGTGTGCCAAGGGCGGATCAAATTCTGGTATTACCGTTGTTCTCTGTGGTTTCGAGTGAGTGCTTCAAGACTTCTGGATTACTAGTACTAACAATATCATGACGAGAATGAAAGGACTCTAAACCCAACCTCATCATTGCGACAGAGGGCACGCTGAAATAATTGAATAGCCAGTCGCCCCTGAGGCCGGTGTATCAGAGTCTTACTTTTTCCACATTTTGGCATTCACACACAAGCGGTTCTAATTCCGTACTCTATCCTTCACTTCCATTCGCCCACTGTTGGGAGTCCAGCTTTCGCAACCTATTAGACACTTTACTTCTCAGGTAGGCCATCAAAAATGCTTATTGCGCTACACCTTATTCAAATCCCGAGAGGGAAATAATTACAAAATACTGATAATCGTTATTGGTCCGTCTGAGAGCTTTATTTACTCGCCGTCATGAGCAGCGACGAGAATTGAAACCTGGTTAATTGTAGCACCTGCCAGTGGGACGTATCGCTTCCTCGCCGACGAGGCGGGTCTGCGTCATGTCCAATTTGTGGCTCTTCATAACCATACCATTAAGCAAATACTAGTGGCACACCATGGACATTAGCAACAAGGCCGTCGAGATTGGATTTACAAAGGAATAAAAGCTGAAGGCAAAGCCTGTTCTGCGAGGGATCGTAGTCTAGCTTGGTCTAGGATGTCAGAGGCTTCCACTTTCGTGGCCGCCGACGAGCCTGGGGCGCTGGAGATCGTGGGTTCAAATCCCACCGATCCCACTACTTTCTTGGGGATATATACAGGGATGGCAAAAGAGCCCTAACTAATGGGCTACTAGTACGGGCTAATGGGTGTGAAAGCCAGACAGTAGTCTAGCGAAAGCATGGAGAGAGGGTGAAGACCGTGGGCATGTGAGAAGACGGGAAGTAAATGGAGCCATAAAGTGTGGAATGAGAGTGGCTAACAGGATGGAGTCGTGGATATGTGTGAAAACTGTGGTAAGGAGACCAGAGTGAAGGCGTTAAGCTGGGTGTAATAGATTGGATTGTAGGCAGGGAATTGGCGGTAGTGGTAATAATATGCAGATAGTCTCATGCTTACAGCTACACGTGTGCGGTTGTAGGCTGGTCAATCAATCTAGGGTGAACAAATTCACGTCTTTTTGAGCCGAGTCCAATCAAACGCAGCGATAACTATTCATTCTTAGCTCTGCAGATTATTAGGAGTTGCTACAGAGTCAAGCACTCTTCACGGCTACTCTGTTGGGATTGATTCTAGGTGCAGCTCTTGTAGCCGCGTTTGAAATAATGTGGGATTCTTTAGTTGCCCCTCAAGCGAATTTGCCTAGTATGCTGCCCATCACAGTACATGGTGTCACTACAAACAAGACCGGCTTTATTGATAAGGCAAATGAAACTCTATTTCTTGCCCGATTATCCAATGAAAATGCACCCTATGTTGTCAAAGCAGTTACCCCCGTAGACACCAATTTCCAATTAGTTACCTTTTCCAAAATTCTATACAATGGCAGTTACTCAAAGCCCGTAACCTTGAGCAACAGCAGCGCTAATTCATGGTATCCTATTACTACCAGCTCGGGCGATAATGTGTATGTATTTTGGGGAGCAGTCATTGAACTCCCAAATGGCGACTACTACTACCAGCTACATTATGCCGTAAGCAATGACGCAGGCAAGACCTTTGTCAAGGACATTGATTTGAGCAATACTAATGAGCCTGCTGATAGACCTGCGATTGCCGCAGTTGACAATAAGGTATTTGTGGCATGGGAGGAGAGATCCTCCGGCATCTACAAGATTCTATTGCGTTATAGCGGCGATAGCGGCAGGACCTTTAGCAGCATCATACCAATTAGCGATAGTACACTTGATTGCCGAGATCCAGCAATAGCTTATGCCCAAGGTCACCTTTTTGTTGCATGGACTGAAACGGGCAATTATACATCTGCAATAAAGTATCGAGAACTGGATTATCAAGAGCGAAATGGGACGTTTTCAATAGCACATACGGGCAACATAGGGCTACTTAGCGCAGGAAATGACGTTTCAGACAATCCACAGATAGCGATAACCAAAGACGGCAGAAACATATACTCGGCATGGAGCGCTGCAATACCGCAATACTTTGAGGGTCATCGTTTGAACCTTTTGAAACAGAAAATGCCCTCTCCGCAAATTGATTTTAGGTCAAGCAATGACGGCGGCTATACTTGGAACAGCATTAAAGGCGTAAGCACAACACCGCAACAATTCGGGGCTTTTACCCTCGGAGTAAACGGCGATGCGGTTCACGTAATATGGTACGCGTATGTGTCGATGTCGACCCCTGGACAAGCTTCATTTTATACTCACAGCCGAGATGGAGGTCAGACCTTTACTCGACCATATGCTGTCAACCCGGGTCCACTCGGAGCTTCGGAGTTGATGTTAGTATCCGGAAGTACAGTCTATATCAGCTGGGATAATGGAGTAACAGCAACCAGGGCATTTGTCGTGAGTTATGATGACGGAGATACCTTTACAAATTTGCTAAAAGATCAGACGTCTCCTCACGCTTGAGTCACTTGTTGAGCAGCACTGGTCTTGTCGATTTGGGCATAACACAAGAAACTTAATGATGCAAGCAATTACAAGCTGATGGCAGACATATGCGAAACCTTTTGCGGCTAATGAGCTGTGATAGCGCAGTCAAGATTAAACATAACCTGCCGGCATTTAGCGCCTATGTCAACACGTGAAGAACGCATCAATCAGCTTGTGTATTATCTGCGGGCAACCATGAAAAATGAACCGGGTTGCACTATCCAAAGAATTTTGACGCTGGCTGACGAATTCTTAAAAAGCAGGTGGGAAATATCGCCGGGCACCCGCAAGAAGTATCTGGATACAGTTTCGGCGATATTACGCTATGAACTTCAAGTCCACAGTGCTAAAAGTAGAGTTTGACAAAGCACATATCACAAACTAGCAGACTGTATTGGGAATAGATGCAGATGCTGTGATTTGGAGGACATGTTTATGGTCATGACAAAGACTGAAAATCGAGATTATCTTAGAGTAGCACAAAATAGATAGAGGTAGAAATCGACATTACTCTCAAGACTGTTACCAGATGGCTGTCATTACGAAGCGCAATAACCTAATTGCCGTACAAAACTGCAAAAGAAAGGTAAGGAGAATTATAGGTTCCCCAACAGTTCGCCTAGACCGCCTTCTTTTTTCGGCTGGCTATTTCCTCCAAATCCAGACAGCATGCCGCCAAGATTCATTCCCTGATTGTCGGCATAATTTGTAAATGCGGAGTGCATTGCTTCAGGGTTGTTGTTTGTATGCTCTTTCATAAACTCAACTGCCTGCTGTATGTATTGCCTTGCCTGATTGTCGTCCTGTAGGCCAGTGCTGCTTTTTATTTGCTGTACCAGCTGGTGGTCAGGGTTATTTGCAGTCTCGGTCTGTATCTGGTTAAGCGCCGTATTCATGGAGTCCTTGTTTTGGCCTCGTGAATGTAGAAAGCTGCCGATGCCGCGGTTCATCATATTCTGCATTGCATAACCCATGATTGATCCAATGACGCTTCCGGCTATCGACTGTCCCATGCCGCTTCTCTGTGAGAACATGGACGTGAGGGTGCTTATGCTCAGTAACAGTGGCTAGAATAAAAGATATTTAGCAATTGCAGAAAAATATGCTATAATGTCGATATTTTATCGCAATCCAGCAAACATTACACTGCCGATGTGCCTAGATGTGATTTTTAAAACGATTCAACTATGGGAGCCGCGGTTGTTTCAAGCGTCCACACAGTTCCGTCCGGGTACCTAAAACTAAGTTTTTCACCGAACTTTTTCCCGTTGAAATAGATTTCCTTATCTCGGATAGGAATGTGAATGGTCTTAGCCTTCGTAACCCATCTTCTCTCGATGACAAACTCCTGCCGCGTCTCCTTTTTTGAGATTGAGTAGTTCTCGCCCATTACAGGAATGTTCTTTCAGCTGGATGTGCATTGTTTTCTCCGCCATCCGATATAGTGGATATCTGTTCTGGGCATTGCGGGATTCACGCTCAATGTCATTTTTGGCTACAAGTATAACATATCGGCTAGAATCATTAGACATCATCATCGTCCAATCAAATTTCACCTGTCTTATTATGCTTGGTTGGCTATAAACAAGTGATGAAATACCGGAGCAGAACTGACATAGCAGCTCAGATTCTGCACGCTGCTAATGGCGGAGCGTCAAAGACTAAGATAATGTACAGGGCCTTTCTGTCATATGCTCAGCTTAAGGAATACCTTACACTCCTACTTGAGAATAACCTGCTTGTGCTTGAGGGAGAACAAGCAGCAAGCTATAGGACGACGGAGAAAGGCCACCGTTTTCTAAGCATATACGACAAGATAGGAGAGTATGTACACCTGGACAGCGAAGCTGCAGGGTAGTGAGGGGTCGAGACGTTGCATATTAGTTGCATAGATAGATTTCTCAAGCTAGCTTGTGATATGCTATCCAAGGTTAGCATTGCATTTGATGCATGAAATTAGGCCGTCGAGTCTGAACGCGCAACATCAATATCGCGTTACGCGTAGATACTGCAGTGAATTTGCTGCAAAGCCTTAATTGATGTGCTGGGCATGAATTTGCGTGTCTGCAGCTACTCGTCTGCTTGTAGTTGAAGACGATAAAGATATTCTTTACCTTGTCTTAAAGCATCTTGTTAAGAATGGCTTTGAGCCTGACGGCTTTTCAGACCCTATAAAGGCACTTGATGCTTTCAAAGCAAACTCTACAAAATATGCACTGGTGTTATCAGACATTAGAATGCCGGGCATGAACGGCGTTGACCTTGCAAGCCAAGTACTGACCATTAACCCGAATGTTAAAGTAATACTAATGACGGCCTATGATATTATCCCAGATGACTTGCGCAGCAAGATGCCAGTAGTCAGCGTTGAGGACATTATTCGCAAGCCATTCAGGCTTGTAGAGATTTGGAGCCGCGTAAAACAGTTGGTAAACGCAAACTAGTTTTGATGCCGAACATAAACTCAGGGGATGTCTGCGCGTTTAGGTCTGCGGGCTCTATTCACCCGGTCGCGACCGTCTCATTGTTTCACAAAGCAACCTAAGGTACCATCTATTCAGAGCCTTCAGTTCTCTTTGGTTTGACAAAACGGTAATAGCTGAACACCTATTCTGCTATCGCGTTCTCCGCAGCTTCAGCATCCGCCTTTGTCTTGTGTACTGTCTTGTCCGGATGAAGTGGTGGCGAGTAAATTGTGTATAGCTTCAGTTCTTGGTTTGATGTATTGATTATATTGTGCAGAGCCCCCAGGTATTACAACGGCTGAATCTTCCACAATAACAGACACACTGCCATCAATTATGGCCTTGCCTTGACCTTGTTCAACTCTGATGAACTGGTCGTTTTCGTGGTGTATCGCCATTCCAATGTCTTCGTTTGGTTTGAGTGACATTACTACAAGCTGGCTCTGAGGCGCGGTGTACAATACCTGCCTAAAAACTATCAGGCTTGACCGTAGGAGCGGCAATATTTGACGTGGTTTCGTTTTATGCAGATTCTGGCACATCCGGGATTACCTCAAAATCGTCATGGCCCGAATACTCTCTATGTGCCAAGAGATTGGAGCTAAAAGAGAATAACCTCCTGCATTCCTTACAACGATATGTTATCAGCAGCATAATCCTCCGTCATCTAACGCAGCCCCAAGCCCGCAATTTACTCTCAAGCTATGCGCACATTATGTATAGTATACACTTCTAGAATCATTATACCTATGTTAGTTTACTAACAGCGCTCCATCACTTTTTAATAGTGACAACGGGAAGAAAGAGAAATGTCGTCCGTCCAAGAATTTTCAGTGCAGACGGCCATAACGACCCGGAAGGAATTTGCGATATGCGAAAATTGTTTTTGGACGGTTTCACTACTGGACAGGCTCGTCTATGATTTTGATAGCTGTCCAGCATGCAAGCAAAATGCTATCTCAAAAATACCGATTGGTCAATCGGAGAAATTCGCATATTCTCATGATTCCCGACGTGGCCTTGAATGTGCTTTATGGTAGACTTTGTGCAAGTAGAAATTTATTCGATGCTCTGCGGTCGCTCATAGTTCTTGAAGTTTGTCTGGATCCGTGCATACTTGCTCTAGGGTAGGTAACGGTTCAATGGCAAGCCTTTTTCTCTAGCAATTTCCTTTCAGCTTTTATCTCGGGAGTAGACATTTCAAACATCTTTTCAACAAAACCCATCAGGTCGTTTTCGTTTTCCTTGGTCTTGGAATTGATGTACAGCCTTATCAGGACGCCTCTTTGCGAGCCTGTCAAGGCCATGTACCATCTGAGCTGCTTCGACAGACGGAGCTTTTGCAAACTATGCTTGGCAAACCTTGACAAGCACGTTTGATTTTTACAATTAACTCTATCTTTAGTAGGAATGAGCATCGAACCTGTGCTGTTTTAACTCTTTAAGGCTTTCAAAGATGGATTTGCAGATTGCGCACTGGACTTTGCTCTTTAGCACAGGATCGATATTTCTGACATAATTTCGAAACTTGAATGAGGGGGCTGTTTCGGAATCCATTGTTTTCTCGTGCTGGCGTTAACCGTATTTAAGTCCAAGCAAGAAATTCAATGGCATAATAGACTTGTACACGCCGTCCCGATGTGGTTATTTTCTACTAGATATCACCGCTTTGTCTAAATAATGCAGCATGAAAACAAGATGGATTTTTGACTCTTGGCTCGCTCGAAAAATTAGACAAGATTTACCTCTGCCGCGATTGCAATTCTGTAATGCTATTCCTGGAAGACTTGGATAATCACAAAGCGTTTACGGGCCATGATGATATCGAAATTCTGCCCTTTGAATGAGTAAAATGGTGCGAGCAGACCGGCTACGTCATATTTGTTCGGTAGTCCGGCGAGCCCGTTCGGTATTGATGGAATTGGCTTAACGCTAAGATAGGTCAGAATTTGTCATTAATTACGATGCAAGTGTCTGTTTATCTACAACAGCCCCTAATAGTCGGTTTATTATTCTACTCTCTAGGGCGCTGAGTTGACGTCAAGCATCCTCGGAATTGGAGACCATAACCGGCATTAAGCCCCTTAATTTTCTAATTTCAAAATAAGTCAGAGTACTGCATCTCTTATGCAATTATTGCAATATCTTCTGACAACATGCACTCCATGAACTGCAAAGAGAGCCTCCATGGTAGCCGTCTCGCCACAGTCATAGCAGCGGCTCGAAGGCTTTTCCGGGTCTCTAAATCTGATAAGCCTCGTTTCAACGGGTTTAACAGTCACTCTATTGGTTCCACAACTGGTCCTGTATTAAGCAAATTCAATGTCGATGTTAGACAACCGCAAAAAAGGTGTGATATTGTGAATGGCGGATAAATTGCGAGAAATGCTCAATGTAGTCTCGTAGACACGTAAAGGCTGAAAATCTTGCCATCAAAGAATAGCTAGGCTCATCCATTGTCTGACGAAAGCAATCTTGTCGAGATATACGGTCAGGAATTGGACTCGCTCAACAATTATCGCAAGTCCATCATGAAGGAGATTGCTTTGCTTGAAGCTAGAAAAGAAGGTTACCTGAGAAGGTATGAGCTCAATGAAATGCTATAGCAACTCAAGAATCAGGAAGACGAAATAAGAACAAGAGTCAGCTGGCAGAAGGAAGCCGCTGAGTGACGGAACCATTTTAGAGGGTTCTTTCAACCATTACCATGCCGCTGTAGCTCAGCCCGGGAGAGCACTCGACCTTTCTCTCTTATTATCGCTAAAGAAGGAAGGAGTGAAGCTGAAGACCGAGCTGTCGTAAGTTCAAATCTTACCGGCGGCATTTTCAAGTAACTAGAAACTCTATTCTCAATGTCCTTATCTTTCTGCCTGATTCGTTTCTGACAAAATGAAACTCAAATCTGCCTGTGACAGAATCGCCTTTCTCAAACGTAACTAATACTACAATGCTGTCTTGCTCCTTATTGTTGTTGACGAAGCGGATGTTTCTATTCATGCCAGCGTTAGCCATTACTGCAACTTTAAAGAAATGCTCGATTGCAGCCTTGCCATGCAAACCGTCTAGTTTGCTAAATGGCTCATAGATGGTGCAATCATTGACAAAGAGATTGACGAGACCTTGAACGTCCTTTTTGGTTATCAGCCTAAAGTACTCATAGACTAGCTCTTCGCTTGTGAATAATACCGTCTGCTTAACCATCGCCAATGTTATGGTACTATTCTATATCAATATCAGGAATGCACTGCATTGCACTAGATGCTTCTACGTTATCAAGCGCTAACAAGAAGAGATGTCATGGAGCAAGACTTTGAAAAACAGACAGAGCCATCGAATGGCATCAAATGTAATGTTGCTAGGGTTGATGTTTGTGGAGAGATCTTTGTTTGTTGTTATCGGCCTAATTGAGTGATAAGGCCATCCAATACTGTGGGGTCGGTCCCGTTCCACATAATCGTAACCCCATTGATCTCTTTGCTTATTGTGTTTACATTATTGACAATGTCTATGTTACTAAACAGAGATGGACTCACCTGTACGGTGACAAGTACCTTGGGATTTTCAGCAGTTGCCACTGGGATTACCGTGTTAGGAACCGACTGAAACAGCGAGTTGTCTACGACTTTCTCAAGTTGTATATCCAGGTTGTTAACTTTTGTAAAATCGACTCCGGCATACTCTTGTAGCAGAATACGCCTTGTAGGGCTTATTGCAGAGCTGTATCCTGCAGCCTTGATTATGCTCATTGCCTGATTTGTAGACGCCGCCGGATTTACAAGCTCTGACGGCGGAGTCGAGCCTGCTCCGTTTGAAAGCTCGTTGTCATAGCCGATATAGTCTAACCTTGTAGTACTGCTTTTAGCGTTAATGATTCCCTGCTGAATCACGGGTATAGAGTTTGCCTCAAGCATGTGCTTCTGCCCGGGGAACAAGCCAAGGGTTGCGAGCGAAAAGCTACTGACGATGTCAGCTGTCGTGAGGTGGTTGTTAATTACTGCCCTGGTGGCTGAATCTGACGAGATTACGACCACGTTGATTAATCGAGATGGCTGCTGAACGACCTTGATGCTTACGACGAAAGAATAGCCAGTGTTTGCACTGTTGTCCGTTGCTCTTGCGCTAAATGTATACGAGCCCAATCCTAGAGTAAAGTTGTTGGGACTCTTCCAGCTGGACCAGTCTCCCGTAGACCGGGGTACAACGGTCTGCCAATCTCCGCCGTTAAAGCTAAGTTGAACCGAACTAACACCGCTCCCGGTACCGTCAGTTGAGGTCCCCGTCACTTGGATGGCAACTGAACCTGGACTTGATGAGGTAGACAAGACAGCAAAATTAGTGCCAGTCGCAGGCGATGTAATGGCAACAACAGGAGGAAAGGTGTCAGATGCAAAAGGGGCCGGAACAGTAGCCAGAAAACTTGGCAAAATTATCATGGAAAGAACGGTCATCGCCACCATTCCAACCAGCGCTGTATGGTAAAGCATGCTATGATTGTCTTTATTTTTTCTGAAATTCTACAGGTGCAAAAGTGTTGTGCTCAGTAATCGTGTTTAATTTGAGAATAATAGGCACTTTCTTGTTGTATTATTGACAAATAATCAGCCTCTAGAGTGAGCATCAAGACCCCTAAATGATTCTGGAAAGACAAGCTTAGCTTGCAGTATCTGCTCCAATAGAGGGCTATGACATGGGCATGCATACAAGGCAGAAGATGCAGGTGTGCAAATGGAGCTAAACAGGCAGCATCTGTACAACATTTTAACAATATCCATTGCAGCGGTATTGTTGGATTTTCAGAAATGAAGCGTTCCTGAGTCTAAAACCTGTAGACTGAATTCCTTTTATACCTCCTCTCACTAACCAGCGCTGTTATGTCGCTTGCAGTAAGCTTATCCAGATTTAGTAAAGCTTTGTGCATCGCTGCTGTTTGTCTACTCTCGCTTGCGCTATTCCCTGTTTCTAATTTCTTACAAACCGCAAGTGCAATGCCTGCTATTTCATGTGGCGACATTCTTACATCTAATACGAAACTAGCCGATGATATTACGTGCACTGACGATCAGGGACTTGCCATCGGTGCTAACAACATCACGCTTGATTGCAATGGTCACGCAGTAAATAATATCACTCCATTTAACTTTGGAACTGGAATCAAGTTATCCGGAATATCAGGCGCCAAGATAAAGAATTGTAGTGTGACAGGTGAGTTCTACGGCTTTAACCTTGCAAATAGCTCAAACAACGTGCTTACCGGAAATACCGTAAATGACAGCACCTTTGGATTCTACATTGGCTATAACTCGAATTACAACAAGCTCATTAACAACAACTCTACGATAAGCAATAGCGAGAATTTCGCCCTTTATTCCAATACGCATAACACTTTAGCCGGAAACTATGCTGGCGATTATTACGGATACGACCTGCAGTTTAATTGCACTCACGAGTCACTTTTTAACAATACTGCAGTAGGCCATCCATTCTCAAACGGCATTGGATACAATATCGGCATCGGTTCTGACAATAATTTACTAAAGGGAAACACTGCAACCCTGTATGATTTCGGCTACTATCTGCTCCAAGCAAACAACAACACCCTTCAGAATAACAATGCAGTGCGTGACATCGACTTTGGATACTACCTTCAGACAAGCTCTAATAACAAGTTCGTTAGCAACGTAGGCTCGAATACCGGACCAGCATTATACTCTGGTTTTGGTGGAACAAGCTATTTTGCTCAGCCCGATTCAATCGCCAATCTCTTTGCAGCCAACCAAGCCAACAATAATACAAACGTCGGATTTTACGATCAATCTTTGGGCAAGGGCAAGAATGGAACTGCAAATAGGTATACAATTGACATGTGCAGCGGAAATTCGAACGGTGGCTCGAACCCCGGCGGGCTATGTGAGAACACCGGTGGTTTAGCCATAAATGTCAAGCTTTCGAATGTCGCTAGCGGTGTTTCGTCTCTTAACATGAATGTTACATTGATTGACGGTAGCTTGGTCCCATTAGCATGGCAAGTGAGAAATGTTCCGTCTCCTTCCAACGGTGAAAACGTGTTCTTTTCTTTCAATAATGTCCCTCCGGGTGTCACTCAGTATTTTGTCTGCGCAATGGAGTCTCCAAACACTAGCAACAACAGTTGTACCATTTACCCTCTGCCTGCCAACAACTTGGCAAAGGTGGACTATAACGTTCCTTAATCTACGGGAACTAGGAGCTGTTTGAAACAGTTTTGCAGTTTCTTGGGCGGCTTTTGTAGCTCTCAGCAATCGATTCTTCTAGACGGCGACTCTACAATTAGCAAATATGCTATTTGCCCGGCTCTTGCGTGACATCTCTCTCAGGGAACAAATTGCCGATTCTGATAATTGCAATTGTTTCTGTCTCCGCAACTATTTCGGTAGTCCTTGCCGCCCCTTTTCTATTAGCACGACCTGCTTCTGCCATGGGAGCAAATCCGTCTTCGTGTAACAACATCTATTCAACTACTATTACTTCAATGTCAATTAACAATGGTACAATGAGCTTTAATCCAATAGCAAACCCCGGAATTACTTTTGAGGCAAAGAACCATGTTGGATACACCATAACTTACACTTTACACGCTGCGAACCAAAGCCTAGCTGGGAATACCCATAACGGCAGTGCATTTATCAGCACGACAGCCCTAGGCAATTTTGTACATGACGAATGTGATTCGGGATTTGCTCCCAATTTGGACAAGACATTCACTCTAACGATGCCGTATGTCGGATATGGGCCAATCAATAGCCCATTTGCGACTGAAAGCGTTTTTTGGACACGTGGCTGGAGCCAAACTCTTGGGTTGCGTACAACGTAACCTGGTACAATTCACTGAACCAAACTACTACCGTTTCTAACACTACAGCTGGCTCTAATACAACATCAAATACCATTAGCAATGAATCTACAACCAATTCAAACTCATCAGTAATACCATCAACAGCAATTAATCAGGCAAGTTCAACTAACAATGGTTAGACTACTAGAACGCCTGCAGCTGCCGTCTCACGGGTACAGCAAGGCACAATTGCTACAAACGCCAGTGGATTTGCGACAATACTCGGTACAGCAAGTTCTGCTTATACAGGAACAGTAAGCTATACTGCTGGGAGCTCTGTTGAGCTTTGGATACTTCATCAATACGATGTGCCAAGTAGCCAAAACCTCAACACCACATTCAGCAAGCCAATGCTAGTCAATCTCAATGGCCAAACTTATGCCGTATCTGTAATCAATAATGCTGGCTCATCTGATGGTCAATCAGGCTGTACCGTATTTAGTGGAAATGGATTGATGCTGCACGCTTCTGGTCAGACAATTGCGGCATATTCGCTCAAGGTATCAGCAGATAGAGCCACTGTGGCAAACAATTTTGCAAGTGCGTTAGGCGGAGCTAGATTGCACTAAGCTGTACCTGTGATTGAAGACTAGAACAGCTATTGATACTTGACCAGAAGCCACACTGCAGAACAGTGAGCTATTGGATAAACGCGGTTTCTGGCGGGCAATAAAGAAAAGGAGGCTAGCTCCTCACTGCTGTGTTGTGTATGACTCCGTAGATTCCTGTTGTGCTGCTTGCTTCATCCTCATAGAGGCTAGTGCATGAAAAGTCAAAACAGGCGCTGTGCGATACTCCGTGACAGTATATGAAAAGGTAGCGGGCAACAATACCATTGGATCAGCACCACACATTGTTGGTCTCACTTGACATTGCGTCTGACCATCAGGAGATTATAGTTAACAAGATACTTTCAGTGATTGAAAACCACGTGCCTAGTTGGGAGTCTAGTCCGTTATCTGTCTAGATTTGCCTTCACTTCTGGGATTTTGCCTGTCTAGTCCATAGTAGCCTGCTGCGCCGAGTGGCCATATGGCTTTGACTGGCCTACCACGGACTTCAGCAGGTTTCGTTGTCCAACCCTGTTCTGCCGAACAGTAGTTAGCTTCTCTGGCTCATGGTATTTACGCCCTTGAGGACATACTTCGTGGCTGCTAATGCTATATCGCATGTCTGCCTATTGCAGCTTGCTCTCATCTAGCTGCGAGAGTAACCAAGGCGGGCATCGGTCTTATTGTCCAATCTGGCTGTTATCGAGCTTACTGCGCATTCATTAGGTCATTTCAGAGCGAAAGGCAGTTGTACCGTGGATAACTGGTAGTACCAGCGGATAAATGACCATTAGTGAGCTCAAACCTTGCCATTGCTGACCTTGGCTTTGTCGCCAAATGCCCATGCAAGCAGTGTGACCATGAGGCACGAATGGCGTGTGTTGAAACTGATTGCAATTGCTGCAACCTTGAATGCGCATACTCGCTGATAACAAGGAGAAGTTTTGAAGACGAATTGGCCTTCTGAAGCGTAAACCTTTCTTTAAAATTAAATACTAGGACAAGCTACTGAAAGGAACGCCTCGGTTACTTTGCCTTAGAGCAGCTTTGGTGATTGGGCATGGCAACAGCCGCTAGTCGGATATTGCTTGTGGAAGACGAGAAAGACATCCTATCAACCCTTAAACGAGGCCTCGAATCAGAGGGGTTTGCTGTTACGGCGTTTAACAGGCCGGAAGAGGCGCTTGCAAAGTATGACCATGCAGAGTACGACCTTGCACTTTTAGACGTTAGAATGCCGGGAATGAACGGTTTTGAGCTGGCACGGGCACTTTGGGAAAAGAATCCCGGTTTGCAAATTTGCTTTCTGACGGCCTTTGAAATCTACGCGGCTGAAGCGAGAAGGGCCCTTCCGAGCTTGAAGAACTATTGCTTTCTGACAAAGCCTATTGCCATTGAGGCACTGGCGAAGCATATTCGGACGCACTTGGCAAGGCGTTAGCCCAAGAATAATACATAATAAGTTGCCGGAAGGTTGGCCAGTCTCGAAACTAATCTGCTGATTCGATATTTACTCTGCGCGCAAACAGTTCTGACATTTCAAAATCAAACGCGGTTTGATGCAATCTGGTTCGGAGGTTAGACTCTGTTAACTTGGCGCGGGCTAGCGAAGGTCTCACAGGCATCCCAACACCCACCAAGTTAACAGCACCGATTCTTGCGATTGCTCGTACAAGGGCCAAGAACAGGACCATCAGCTATTTGATTGGCCTTGGCGAGGTCAGCGCGGAAGAAATCGAGGCAGACGTAACCGACCCCGCAAGACCTGCCCAGGAGAATAAGCCATACTGCGAAAAATGCCATGTTACCTATGCATCACTGGATAGCTACGGTAAGCACATCTCGTCTGCACATAACGGCAAAATCTAACCCTTCCTTTCATTATGAGCCAAAATACAAGGCCCCGTAGTGAACAGTCCAGGACTATGGCCTAATACTATTCCAAAGGCGTTATGACAAAATCATCGTGTCCCGTTATCGTCTTGTGCTCGTTGACTTCAGATAAAAACAGCACGACCAAGTCGCACAGTGTGCAACGGTACAATCTGTCCATTCGTTCAATAGTCGTAGAA